>JASMLZ010000010.1 GCA_030748435.1 Gammaproteobacteria bacterium
ATCTCTATAGTGCTGTCTGCGCTACGCATATCGTTTTTAATAGCGCCTATAATCGTGATAGCTTTCTACAGGGAGTAGAGAGCTTGTTACATCGTTTACCGGAAAAGTTGCCAGCCAGTCTGATTGCAAATTTGGCCGCTAAAGCGACACTGTTGCCCGTTCCAGTTAGTTTACAGTCTAAGTCAGCACAGGGGGTCAGGAATAGGGCACAAGTACCACAGTTGGTGTGGAATCATCGTTGGGAATATGACAAGGGGCCGGAGTTGTTGCTGGCTAGCCTGCGCGAGCTGAAAAGGCGTGATATTAAGTTTAATTTACACTTATTGGGCCAGCGATTCCGCCAACAACCAGAGGCGTTGGTAACTTTGCAACAAGAATTCGCAGCTTGTTTGGGGCACACTGGCTATATCGATAGTCGTATGGAGTATGAGGCATTATTGCAGCAAGCAGATTATGTGCTGTCTACCGCTAAGCACGAATTCCAGGGTATAGCTGTTACCGAGGCCATACAGTGCGGTTGCCTGCCAATCTTGCCAAGGCAATTAAGCTATCCTGAGTTAATTGGTAAGAATTATTGTTACCCTTGCGATCAGGATGAGGCAGGTCAGGCCCAGGCTTTGGTTGAGCAATTGTTGTATTGGCAGCAGTTAGATAAGCACACGCGGCAATCTATATGGCAAGATATGCCAGTGCAAAATTGTGTTTGGGCTTATCTTAAGGAACCATATCAACAGCTTATTAGCACTATTATTGGGGACTAAAACCCATGCCAAACAACCTTGGTGATTGTGATAGAATAGGACCTCAATATATATCTTAACCCTAGTCTACTGTTATGACCCGAGCCAAGAAGAAACTTCCGTCTGTTGCTGGACGCACTTTTGAGCCTATCAAAAAGAAAAAACCACAAAAAGAGGCTTTTCATCCTGATAGCTATCGTACTCGCAAACAGAAAGGGCTAGCCACGAAAAAGAAGCAAAAATCGGTGTATCAGAAATTTGTTGATGGTGATGCCGACTGACAGTGATTGATGAGAGCGGTATAAATCACTGACCACTAATTTTATTAGCGCCTTGAAATCTTTGCTGCTAACCCCATATTTGCTTGGGTAATGGTTTGCAACCTGCAATAACCACCTTGAGTATCAATAAATTTGGAGTTTACTATTTCATGAGCAGCACGGCACAAAAGGAAACCCTGGGCTTTCAAACGGAAGTTAAGCAATTATTGCACCTGATGATCCATTCCTTGTATAGCAATAAGGAGATTTTCTTACGTGAATTGATTTCAAATGCGTCAGACGCTGCTGATAAGATGCGTTTTGCAGCTTTGGCAGACGGTGGCTTGTATGACGGGGACAGTGAACTGGCTATTCGCTTAAACTTTGATACTGAAGCCAATACACTGACTATCAGCGATAATGGCATTGGCATGAACCGCGATGATGTGATCGAACATCTGGGCACTATTGCTAAATCTGGTACCGCCGACTTTTTACAAACGCTAACGGGTGATCAGCAAAAAGATTCTCAGCTAATCGGTCAGTTTGGTGTTGGTTTCTACTCATCATTTATTGTTGCCAAAGAAGTAGAAGTGCTAACGCGTAAAGCTGGTAGTGCAGCCACTGAGGGCGTGCACTGGCGTTCGGCTGGTGAAGGTGATTTCACGATTGAAACGGTCGATCTGGAACAACGTGGTACCAGCATTATCCTGCACCTTAAGGATGATGAGAAAGAGTTTGCCGATGCTTTCCGCTTACGCAATCTGGTGCGTAAATACTCAGATCATATTTCTATCCCGGTTATCATGCCTAAACAGCATATGGGTGAGGAAGAGCCGACAGAAACAGAAGATGAAACTGTAAATGCTGCGACATCCCTGTGGACCAGATCACGCAGTGATATCAAGGATGATGAGTATCAGGAGTTTTATAAGCATATCTCGCATGACTTTCAGGATGCTCTGAGCTGGTCTCATAACAAAGTTGAAGGCAAGCTTGATTACACCAGTCTGTTATATTTGCCAAGTAAAGCACCTTTTGATCTATGGCAGCGTGAGGCCAATCGTGGTTTGAAGCTTTACGTTCAACGTGTATTTATCATGGATGAAACAGAGCAGTTTCTGCCCACTTATCTGCGCTTTATGAAAGGCATAGTGGACTCCAATGATCTGTCCCTGAATGTATCTCGGGAGATTCTGCAAAAAGATCCGGTTATTGACTCCATGCGCTCAGCTCTAACCAAGCGGGTGCTGGATATGTTGGAAAAAATGGCCAAAAAGGATGCTGAAAAGTATGCCCAGTTCTGGCAAGAATTTGGTCAGGTATTAAAAGAAGGCCCAGCAGAAGATTTTGCCAATAAGGAAAAAGTTGCCAAGTTACTGCGTTTTGCCAGCAGTTTTGATGATAAGTCAGAGCAAACGCACAGCCTCACAGACTATGTGGCACGCATGCAGGAAGGTCAGGAAAAGATCTACTATGTAGTCGGCGAAAACCATAATACTGCCAAGAATAGCCCGCATTTAGAGATCTTCCGCAAGAAAGGTATCGAAGTGCTATTGCTGTCGGATCGGGTTGATGAATGGTTGATGTCCCATATGGCTGACTTTGATGGTAAATCACTACAGGATGTCGCCAAAGGCAGTCTGGATTTGGGTGATATTGAAGACGAAGCCGATAAGACAGCGCAGGCAGAACAGGAAGAGCAATTTAAAGATCTGGTCGAACGCGTGCAAAAACTGTTGGCTGACGAAGTAGACAGTGTGCGTGTTACTCAGCGTCTAACCGATTCTCCAGCCTGTTTGGTTGTTGCGGAACATGATATGGGCGCGCAAATGCGACGTATTATGGAAGCGGCTGGTCAAGCCATACCTAGCACTAAGCCAACTTTGGAGCTAAACCCTGAGCATCCATTGGTGAGCAAGTTGGATCAAGAAGCGGATGAAGACCGCTTTGCGGATTTAACCAAAGTCATGTTTGACCAGTCGGTATTGGCGGAAGGGGGACAATTACAAGATCCTGCAGCTTATGTTAGCCGTTTAAACAAGTTGTTGTTGGAGCTGTCTGCTTAAGCGAACCGACAAAGTGGGTAAAAAGGGCAGTATTTACTGCCCTTTTTTGTGCCTTGCTGCTGGGTCCAGTGGCTTTTAGGTTGGTTTGTAGGTCGGATTCAGCGTGCCCCGTGAGCGTAGCGAATACTTTGGGTATCAGTCCGACATTGTCGGGTTAAAACCCGATCTACAGAGTGCAAGCTAGTCCAATATTGTCAGGTTATCAGGGCAAATCAAGTTTGGCCCAGATAGGGCAATGATCTGAGGGCTTTTCCATACCACGAATCTGGTAATCAATGCCGGCGCTCGGACAGTATTGCATAAGACTGCTGGTAAGTAATATCTGGTCGATACGTAAACCACGCCGTGGATCGCGTTCAAAACCTTTGCTACGATAATCGAACCAACTATATTCCTTTCCTTGTGGATAAAGCTCTCGATAACTATCTTGTAAGCCATAGTCCAGCAGGCGTTGCATCCACTCGCGCTCTTCTGGCTGAAAGCTGGTCTTGCCTGTGCGCAGCCAGCGTTTGCGGTTGTCTTCACCAATGCCAATATCAGTATCAGTAGCGGAAATATTCATATCCCCCATAATCACCATCTGTTCATCAGCTGTGTGTCGGTGCTCCAATAAATCTTGTAAACCTTGGTAAAAAGCGCGTTTAGCAGGAAACTTGGTGGGATGATCCAGACTTTCACCTTGTGGGAAATAGCCATTGTACACGGTCATATCTGAGCCATTTGGCAGGGCTAGCCGAGCGCCGACCAGACGTTTTTGGCTGTCTTCGGTATCATCTGGCAGACCTTTATAGGTGTCCAAAACAGGTAAATTGGTCATTAGTGCCACACCATAGTGGCCTTTTTGTCCATGAGTAATAATTTCGTAGCCCAATTCTGCCAATTGGCTATGCGGAAATTCACTATCTTGAACCTTGGTTTCCTGTAGGCCAATAACAGCTGGGTGATAGTTGTCAACAATGGCTTTAACCTGATGAATACGCGCCCGCACACTATTAATATTGAAAGAAATAATATTCACACAAAGCTCCTGTAAGGCTGTTTCCGATCCGCAATACAAAGTAAACCAATATTGGCGATTGATGGATAAATAGAGATCATATAATACTCTCTTTAAGGGCATAAAATGATATTATATTAGCACTTATTTTAGTCTATTTTGGCGCGCTTGTTTAAGTAATCCCTGGCTAAAAAATTAATTTTTAAGCATGGCTTGTGTACCTGCTTTATAAGAGGTTT
Source organism: Gammaproteobacteria bacterium (assembly GCA_030748435.1). GTDB lineage: Bacteria > Pseudomonadota > Gammaproteobacteria > Pseudomonadales > Balneatricaceae > Njordibacter. The sequence goes on from JASMLZ010000010.1 coordinate 4,306, forward strand.
ATTGTGGATTTTGATTTATTTGTTATAGGTGCAGGTTCCGGTGGCGTTAGGGCGGCCCGTATGGCGGCAGCGCGGGGTATGCGTGTGGCAGTGGCAGATAACAAGGCTCTGGGCGGTACCTGTGTCAATGTAGGATGTGTGCCGAAAAAACTCTATACCTACGCCAGTCATTTTGGGCATGACTTTCGGGCAGCTACAGGCTTTGGCTGGCAGCTCCAGGGTAGCGCATTCAACTGGCCAGAGTTAGTCCATGCCAAACAACAGGAAATCGGCCGTCTCAACACTATTTATGGCGATATGCTAACTAATGCCGGGGTGACCATTATAACGGGCTTCGCCCATATGCTTGATGCCAATAGTATTGCCGTCAATGGTCAAGCCTACCGCGCTAAACATATTTTGTTGGCCACGGGCAGTAAGCCTTATTTACCTCCTAAAGAGTGGGCCAAACATGTGATTACGTCTGATGACATTTTTGACTTGCCTACTTTTCCGCACCGATTAATGGTAGTGGGTGCAGGGTATATTGCATTGGAATTTGCCTGTATTTTTAATGGTCTTGGTGCCAAGGTGGATGTTTCTTATCGTGGTGACTCGGTATTACGTGGCTTTGATCAGGACGTTCGTCAATTTATGGATGGAGAATTGTCAAAGCAAGGTATCAATGTCCATTACCATTCTAATATTGACAGCATTAACAAAACATCCCAAGGCCTTATGGTCACTCTGGATAATGGTGTTAAACATGAAGTTGATCAAGTTCTTGTCGCTTTGGGGCGAGAGCCGAATTTGGCACAGATGGGGGTGGCAGAACTAGGTATCGAGCAGCATGCAGATAATACCATCAAGGTGAACTCTGTGTTTGCCACCAATGTGCCCAGTGTCTATGCCCTTGGTGATGTCGTGGGTGGGCCACAATTAACGCCTGTGGCTCTAGCCGAAGCCATGACTTTAGTAGACCACCTTTATGGTGAGGGTCAAAGCCGTATGGATTATAATAATATTGCCACAGCTGTCTTTACTCATCCTAATATTGGTACTGTTGGTTTGACTGAGGCCGAGGCTAGGGCTGCGTATACAGCTATTGATATCTATCGCTCTGAATTTAGGCCCATGAAGCATACCTTAAGTGGCAGCAATGAGCGTAGCCTGATGAAGCTGATTGTGGATCAGACAACAGATCGTGTGCTTGGCGTTCATGTAGTTGGCGAAGCCGCAGGTGAAATTTTACAAGGCTTCGCAGTAGCCCTAAAGTGTGGCGCAACCAAGGCCCAATTTGACCAGACCATTGGTATTCATCCAACTGCAGCAGAGGAACTGGTAACCATGCGCCAGCCGATTATGCAGTAGAAAGACTGGTGATGGTTAAAGCCTGCTTAAAAATATTATAAATCCGTCATTGTAGGTGCAAAGAGAAGCAATCTCTAACCAATAAAACCAACAGGTTAGAGATTTTCATATCACCAGGTTCGCGCATTTATAAATATTGCGGAGCTTTCTTAACTAGCACTCACCACCTCGAAGGTGTAAGTTAATAAGCCAATATTTGACCAATCTATCTCGTTTAAATTACCCTTGGCCATAGCCTCAGGTAGTGTTGCTTGCAGCGTGAGCATGTAACAACCATGCCGGATGCTGCCCGCCACTTCGACAGCGCCCTTCATAGATGTCTTGATAGCAGTTGGTTTTATCTCAGCTGCTTCAACTTTGCGGATTAATTCTTTGCCAATATAATTGATGGCATCATCGCGGTTTGTTCTTTTAAATGTTTTCATAATTGCAACTCCTTTCGTTTTTATCATATTTATTATGCCAAATAAATTGACACTTGGACAGCCCCTCGGAAGATAATGTTTATATTGTGAGAGCCATAGGCCCGTGGCAGCCTATTATAGCCAGCACCTTAGAAAGAAAATGAGCTGCCCTCGTAAAGACAAAGAGGGCCTGCAAAGACATCTTTAAGCCTGTTTCTGACCTTGCCTAGTCATGTCGTAAATGGTCTTTAATAGCTATGGGTGATTTAAAGAACCAAACGACAAGGTAGGATGAGGTAATAAAGGTGACAATAGCCGTGGCTTGGATAAGCATGGCGGCGGCCTCGCTAATTAGCCCGGTCGACCATGCCAGAGCGGCTAACAGGATCGAAAATTCGCTCGTCTGACCGAGGCGGAAGCCTACCTCCCAGCGGGTGTTTTGCTGACGACACAGGGGCCTTACCAACCAGCCAAAGGCAGCGGGTTTAACCAGCATTACTAGTAAGCTCATCAAGATAGTTGATAGCCAAATATCAGGGATTATATTAATGTTAAACCCAGCTCCTATGGAAAAGAAAAACAGCACTAAAAAGAAGTCTCTTATGGGTTTCAAATTAATAGCAATATATTGACTTATGGGGCTGGAAGCCAAGCTTACACCACCGATAAAGGCACCTATTTCAGCTGATAAGCCCACCATGCTTGCTGTTTCAGCACAAGCTAAACACCAGCCGATGGCCAGTAAAAAAATGTATTCATGAAAACGATCAAAACGGGTAATGAGTGGTAATAGAATCCAGCGCACTATGATTAGGCTGGCAGCCACAAGTACTGGCAGACCGAATAGGCTATAAATGATAGCACTGGCATCGCTATTGAAGTCAGCTGTAGCGGTCACCACAATTAGCAGCACAATGGCAATCAGGTCTTGCAGTAATAATAGCCCTACCACCATTTCGCCCGTTTGTTTATGGTGTAAAACCGTCGTAGGCAACAATTTAATACCAATAATAGTACTGGAAAACATGGTAGCGGCACCAATAATCAGACAGTCTATATGACTAAATCCGAATATCCAGGCCCCAGCATAACCTGTGGTAGCAAAAATAAGCGAGCTGGCTATAGCTACCCAAGAGCCCTGTTTAAGCATGCTTAAAAGATGCGTTGGCTGCATATCCAGGCCAATCAGAAATAGTAAGAACATAATGCCTACATGGGACACGTCTTCAAGTAAAGCTGTATCAGCAATCCAGCTTAAACCATAAGGGCCAAGTAATCCTCCGAGCAGGATGTAGGCAATCAGAATAGGTTGCCGAAAATACAGTGACAGAGTCGCCAGCACACTGGCGCCGGCAAATATCAAAAAAAATGAGAAGACAACAGAGTCTCCATACATAATAAATTTCCCTTTCCATACAATTAATTGTCATCATGCAATACTTCTGTATTGCTGGTCTGATGAACGATTTGCCTGTTAACTTGTGTTTATGACCTTTTTACAAGGCTTTAATGAGCACCGATTTTACCAGCATATCGTGACCAATATAGCCATAATCCAGCACCTAATAGCAATCTATAAATGATCTGTATTACCCATATAACCATAAATCCATAGTCGTTTATCAGCCATGCACTAATGGGTAATAACAGGCCCCATTGACCGACAATATTGATAACAGCAGCACTCTTGGCGGCATGAGTGGCGATCAGACTACGCGTCGCTATTTGACTTAAACTATCAAAAATCAAAGCCAACGCATAGCTTGGTATGGCCATGGATGC
>JASMLZ010000011.1 GCA_030748435.1 Gammaproteobacteria bacterium
GGGTAGTGTGCCCTTGCTGGGGGAGCTAACCTGCCTGGCGATTGGGGCTACCTATACCGCAGGTACTGTGGTGGCTGGTCACGGGGCTTGGTTAAGGGGCCAAACAAGTTGATCTAATTTATTTTTGAAATTGGATTTGAATGTAAATAATCAGGGCGCCTACTTGATAGGCGCCCCTTTTTCAGAGTAGCCAATATGAAATTTTTAGCTGTGTTATTGATAATGCCGTTGTTCGCCGGGTGTTTAACAAACTTTGAACCCTGGGTTATAGAGGCCAATGGCACCACCATTGAATTTCCCATTCGTGGTGCCGGATTTCACAAAACCATTAGAAATAGTATTCATGGGAGTTTAACAAAAGAACAAACCGAAACCTTTGCATCGGCATTGCCCGTTATTACAAACGCTGTGTATTTCACAGACTTTGAGCGCAGGTATGAGGAGCATAAAAACGAATTTGCAGATGCGGACGTGACCTTTTTTTATAAATTCTTAGTTGAGTATGCAATAACAGATGAAAGAGTTGGTTGGTGGGACATTAAGGACTGGAATATTACACCAACCAGTATTGCATTTACAGTGTATGATCTCATGGAAAATGATTCAGATGATGGTTACTGGGGGGGTGATGTGGACTACTATAATATCAAAATCAGATACTATTTTGTCGCCAATGATCAAGGCGAGTGGGCATTTGTGAAAAACGAATTTATTGGGTTTGCTCCTTATAAACGCTGAGTTTAATTGCTAGGGGCTGTTCTCGAAGGAAGAAAAGCGCCATCCACAAACATTGGCAAAAGTCACAGGGAACAGGCTGCAGGCTGGATCTTAGTTCGGATTGTCACTCGCACTCAGCATACCCCATAAGCACAGCGAGTAGTCTGGGCATTGGCCCACCATAGTCGGGTTAAACCCCGACCTGCTCCAGACTATCGACAATCCATGTGGGCTTGGTCAAGGCAATATCTTCCCCATGATTATAGCCCCCACGCACAGCCAAGCTGCGTATACCAGCACTTTGGGCTGCCACAACATCATTGCGGGAATCACCAACCATCAGTGCCTCTTCAGGTTTTACAGAGAAGGCTTCACAGGCTTTTAGCAGGGGCATGGGATGGGGTTTTTTCTGGCTGAAGGTATCACCACAATACACTAGATCAAAGTAACGCAGAATACCAAAATGGGCCAGTATGGAAGGTGTAAAACACGCGGCTTTATTGGTAATCACCGCTAACTTTATCTGCTGCTCTTGCAAACTTTGCAACCATTGCTCAACCCCCGGATAGATCCGGCTGTAAGCATGCTCCAGTTTACCATAGGCTTGCATATAGCCATCCAACAAAGCCTTATATCGCGCATCCTTGTGCGGGGGAATATGGATACTGTCAGCCAATACCCGCTCCACCAAAACACCTGCGCCATTGCCAATCCAGGCTCGCACTTGGCTGGCGCCTGGTGCCTCCAGCCCCATGGCCAAGGCGGCCTGTTTAATGGCGGCCTCAATATCAGGCAAGCTGTCAATCAGGGTGCCATCAAGATCAAAAAATACAGCTTTGGGGTTAAAATCATCCACTGAGTGCAAGTTATCAAGTCGATCAGACATGGCTGAGTTCTGTTCTTAGCTTGGCAATGGTTGCCGCATAATCAGGTGTATTAAAGATGGCAGAGCCAGCGACAAAGGTATCGGCTCCTGCTTGAGCAATCTCGGCGATATTATTTACACCTACACCACCATCAACCTGCAAACGGATATCCATACCGGAAGCATCAATACGCTCACGCACCTGACGCAACTTATGCAAAGTGCCGGGAATAAATTTCTGACCACCAAAGCCCGGATTCACCGACATTAACAGGATCATATCCAACTTATCCATAATATGATCCAGATAATGCAAAGGCGTGGCCGGATTAAATACCAAACCAGCCTTGGCGCCACCATCGGCAATCATTTGCAAAGAGCGATCGATGTGCTCACTGGCTTCCGGATGAAAAGTGATATAGCTGGCACCTGCCGCCAAAAAGTCCCCAATCAAACGGTCCACAGGCTTAACCATTAAATGCACATCAATAGGCGCTTTAATACCATAGTCACGCAGGGCTTTACACACCATAGGTCCGATGGTCAGGTTAGGTACATAATGATTGTCCATAACATCAAAGTGCACTATATCGGCACCAGCAGCCAAAACGTTTTCTACCTCTTCACCCAGACGGGCAAAATCAGCAGACAAGATGGACGGAGCAATTAAGAAATCAGACATGATAAGGTCCTGTGATAACTGAAAAATATACAAGATAGCTTGTGCAAGCTATTTACGCGCGCGCTTAACAACATCATAAGCAGCTTGAATTTCCTGGGTTTTTTCTTTCGCCAGTTGCATCATTTCATCAGGCAAGCCTTGCGCCACCAGCTTATCTGGATGATGCTGACTCATAAGACGACGATAAGCCTGCTTCAAGGTTTTATTGTCACACTCAGGCGCTACCCCAAGCACCCCATATGCATGGGCAATTTCATTGGCATGGGGTTGGGATGTATTACCGTGCTGTTGTTGAAAAGAATGTTGCGCTGCCATACGGGCAGTCACGGCCTCAAACTCACGCTGCGTGACACCCAGAAGTTGACACATCTCTCCCAGCACACGCCCCTCATCAGAACTAAAATGGCCATCAACCAGTGCCGCTGCCAACTGAATTTCGACAAACATCATACGGGCATGGGCATTACTACGCCCCAGCGCCCTGCGCAAAGGCTCCAGCACATCCGCCATTTCATAGCCGTTCTGCTTGCCCTTGTTAAAGAAAGCAATAGCCCGCTGCCGTTTATCATCCTTAAGTTGCATGCGTGCCATAACCGTTTCGGCATATTGTATTTCCACCTGAGTGACACGGCCATCTGCTTTAGCAACTTTGCCCATAACCGCAAACGAAGCATCAAAAAACGCCCCTTGGGCGGTCGCTTGAGTCCACTGTTCACCACCAGCCAAACGACGCACAAATTTATCTGCCTGATAGCCGATAATAGCGCCAAACAAAAGCCCAAATCCACCCCCTGTTGCAAGGCCTATAAGAGCACCGACCACCATACCAGTACGATGACTGGCCATATTTTTACCCAATAAATAACCGTTCAAACTGAAATCCTGTTAATCTGCAGTTCCACAAGTGTGGTTTGTGGTTTAAACTTACCATTTATTGGCGCCAGTTTCAGCGTTTTTCAAGTATAACGACCTATTCATATTGGATTTTCTCTTGCCTTATCAGCACCACTTCTCCGTCGCCACTGCCAGCCCACCAAGTTTGATTCGGCCAACACTTCTGGCGCCGGCCCTGACTTTGTTGCTGGGTATCCACTCGTTGCCAACGGCAGCCGCTAATCTGGATTGGGTATGGGATTCTGAGCCCACCACAGGCTATTGCGCCGGCCGCTACCAGCCTTTGGCATTCGATCCTTTGGATAGTAACCTGCCAACCACATCCCAGCCCATATATACGAATTCTGACGTCAGTGAATATGCCAACGGCATTACCAGTATGCAAGGCAATGTGGTGATGCAACGCGGCAACCAACTACTGCAAAGTGAACTCGTCACCCTGGACAGTAATACCGGGGTTATTTCTGTTACCGACAAGGTGCAATACAGACGTCCAGGCTTGCTTATTACAGCCACCGATGGCATGTTTAATACTGACCTTAACCAAGCCCAACTGCAACAAGCCCAGTTGGTAAAATTTGATGGTGAACTGCGCGCTACGGCCGCTACAGTCAACATCAGCAGTGATGACACCATGGTGTTGCACGATGGCAAATTCAGCTTTTGCCCACCGGGTGACAATAGCTGGCATATCGCCAGTTCAAAAATTGATATTCTGCCGACAGAGGGAGTGGGAGAAGCTCGCCATGCCATACTTAATTTGGGCCCGGTTCCGGTGTTCTATCTGCCTTGGTTAAGCTTTCCTATTGACAATACTCGGCGCTCCGGCTTTCTGTATCCACACCTGTCAACCAGCAGCAATAATGGCCTGTATATTGCCACCCCCTATTATCTAAATCTGGCACCTCAATATGATGCTGTCGTCACACCCCACTGGCGTGAACATCGTGGGCTCTATTTAACCACCCACGGGCGTTACCTGGGTCAATCAGGCTTACATGAGGTAAAAGCCCTTAACAGTGTGGATGATAAGGTAGTGGATAGCCAACGCTGGTATATTGACTATCAATCTGCCAGTCAAATCAATGACCAGTTAAGTGCTGATATCAAACTGGCCCGAGCCAGTGATATTAGTCTGTTTAAAGATTACGACTATGCTTCCAGCCAAGCCGACGACAACAAGGTCAGCAGCCAAATAGTATTTAATTACCAACTGGATAATACTTGGCTTAAGCAAGCCACTATTGGTTTTAAGCAACACCAGCAACTGACAACCAATACGCCAAGTTACAATCTGCTGCCATATGTCGATTTGCAAGCTAGTGGCAAGTCAAACACGGATTATCACTGGCAGTACCAGCTAAGTTATGACCACTTTGATCGAGATAATAATCACTCGGCATTAACTGACATGCAAAAGATCAATGGCCAACGTCTGCATTTTGTGCCGTCAGTCTCGTATTCATGGCAATCAGACTATGCCTATATAACGCCAAAACTAACCACTCCTGTGAGTGTTTACCAGTTAACTGATACCCCAGCCGGGGTAGCCAGCCAGCAAAGCCGCAGTATATATCAGTTGGAACTGGACTCCGGCTTGTATTTTGACCGCTTAACCAATGCTGGTGGCCAGCAGACACTGGAGCCTCGCCTCTACTGGGCCTACGCACCTTATCGTCAACAAGACTCCCTGCCGGTATTCGATACCAGTGCCATTAGCAAACCTTTGTATCAAGTCAATCGCTTTGCCGGGCCCGACAGGATTGGCGACACCAACCGTCTGACAGTGGGTGTTTCCAGCCGGGTGTTAGCCACTGATGGACAACAAAAAGCCAAGTTTTCGCTGGCTCAAATCCACTATTTTGATAATCGCCAAGTGCAATTATCCACCAATACAGCCATAGCTACGGAAACTTCTTCACCTTTCTATGGTCAGATGGATTACCAAATTAATCGCCAGCTAAGTACCAGTATAAATATTGACTGGAATGCCTCACACAGCAGTCTTGAAGCTGTATCTGCCAATATGCATTATCGAGCGGATAGCAACAAAGTGATGACTGCCAGCTACACAGAAACCAGCAGCAGCAAGCAAAACCAGCTGTCTTTAATCTGGCCGCTGGCACCACAATGGACTATGTTTGCTCAATATAAGGGTGATCTGACCAATAACACCAGTCTGGACAAAATTACTGGTGTAGAGTATGCCAACTGCTGTTGGAAGGCACGTCTGGTTAATCGCGATTGGTTGGTAGACGCCAGCACAGGGCACCAGCATGGTATCTTTTTGGAGCTGGAATTAAAGGGACTGGGTGACAGTGATACACGCCTGTTTGGCACAGGCGACGCTGAAATAGAAGAATTTATGACCAATATCACAGGATACAATGAGCGTTTTAACTAATTGCAAACATAAGCTGGCTATCTGTGCGATGGCCGCCACATTATTACCCTGGAACTCAATTCAGGCAGCCAATGATATCGACTTTATTGCCGCCGTAGTCAATAACGATGTGATTATGCATTCAGAGTTGAACGCAGAGCTGACCAGCGTGAGCCGTCAATTACAGCGTCAACAAACTGTCATTGCCAATGGCGATGTGTTGCGTGAAAAGGTGCTGGAGCAACTTATTCTGGAATTATTGCAACTGCAGGAAGCCGAACGACTGGGGGTCGAGGTTTCTGAGACTATGCTCAATAATGCCATGGCCAATATTGCCAAAAACAATAATCTAAGTATGGCCCAATTACAGCAGGCGATTATTAATGATGGCCAGTCTGTAGCGGGTTTTCGTGACCAAATTCAGCGCACTATGACGATTGAGGAAGTAGGCAAAATTGCTGTTCAGCGCCGTATAAAAGTTAGTGAAAAAGAAGTTGAACAATACCTGACATCGCAACAAGGTCTGGAATTAGCGGACACCGAATACCTGCTAGCACATATCCTGATTAGTGTGCCTGCACAGGCGACTGCCCAACAAAACCAGGCAGCAGAAGAAAAATTGGCGCAATTACAAGCAGCCATAGCTAAAGGTGATGACTTTGCCAGTCTGGCGGTCACATATTCAAGTGCTAACAATGCTCTGGATGGGGGCAATCTGGGCTGGCGTAGGGTTAGCCAGTTACCCACTCTGTTTGCTGATGCAGTTGCCAATATGCAAATCGGTGACACTAGCCAACCGCTACGCAATAGCAGTGGCTACCATATTATCAAAGCCATGGATCAACGCGGACTAGCACTGCAGCAAGCAGACCAAACCAAAGCCAATCATATTCTGATACTGAGTAATGAAATTCGTGATGCCGCCGCCAGCGCAGCCCTGATAAAAGAAATCTATGGACGCCTGCAAAGCGGAGTAGAATTCTACAAATTGGCGCGCAGTTTTAGCGATGATGCTAACACCGCACTGAAGGGTGGTGATATGGGCTGGTTAAATCCGGGGCAACTACCAGATTATATGCAAACTCAGCTTGATGCCTTGGCTACCGGCGCCATCAGCCAGCCCTTTCAGGGCCCTAATGGCTGGCACATTCTGCAGGCAGTTGAGCGCCAGACCAAGAACGTAGGCCAGAATATACTGCGTAATAAGGCACGCAACGCCCTCTATGACAACAAATTTGCCGGCGAAATGGAAACCTGGCTGCGCGAGCTGCGCAATCAGGCCTACATTGAGATTCGTTAAATTGCCGACTAACAAACACCAACGTATTCTGGTTACGGCCGGTGAACCTGCTGGTATAGGGCCAGATCTGTGTCTGCAGCTGGCTGGCCCCCAGCAAGATGTGGAAATCATCGTTATTGCCGACCAGCAGCTACTGCAGCAGCGGGCGCAACAGCTGGGATTATCTTTAACTATCACTGCCATTGATCCTTGCCAGCCAGTCACTACCACCCAAGCACAACAGCTCAAAGTGTGGCATACACCCTTGCTGGATACCTGCACCACAGGCGTACTGAACACCAACAATGCCGCCTATGTGTTAAGAACTTTGGATATGGCCTGTGATGCTTGTCTGGCAGGCCATGCCCATGCCATGGTCACTGCACCTGTGCATAAAGCTGTTATCAACGATGCCGGCATGCCTTTCAGTGGCCATACAGAATATTTGCAACAGCGTTGCCAGAGCGACAAGGTGGTGATGATGCTGGCCTGTGCAGCCATGCGTGTAGCTCTGGTTACGACCCACCTGCCTCTGGCTCAGGTTGCCAAGGCTATCACCCCACAAACACTGCAGCAGGTAATCAGAATCCTGCATCAGGAATTACAACAAAGGTTTGCCAAGGCAGATCCCAAGATCTATGTATGTGGCTTAAACCCTCATGCTGGAGAAGGCGGTCACTTGGGCCGCGAAGAACTGGATATTATTATTCCAACCCTGCAACAATTGCGGCATGAAGGTATCAACTTGATTGGTCCATTACCGGCAGACACTCTGTTCAACAATAGCAATTTAAAGCAAGCCGATTGTGTGTTAGCCATGTATCACGATCAGGGGCTACCGGTATTGAAATACGCTGGCTTTGGTAGTGCAGTGAATATTACTTTGGGACTGCCTATTATTCGTACTTCCGTGGATCACGGCACGGCACTGGCGTTAGCCGGCACCGGCCAAGCCAGCGCCAGCAGTCTGCTGGAAGCAGTGCGCCAAGCCCATTTGATGCACTTATAACAGGCCGCCTAGTTCCCGGGCTGCTTGCGCACTTGTAACCATTCCGTATGAAATGTACCTTGCTGATCGGTGCGATGATAAGTGTGCGCACCAAAATAATCGCGCTGAGCCTGCAATAGGTTAGCGGGCAGGTATGGTGTGCGATAGCTGTCAAAATAATTCAGCGCAGATGTAAAGGCAGGCACTGCAATACCAAGTTGGGTGGCGGCTATAACCACCTCACGCCAGGCCGCCTGATGACTCGCTACAGCGTCTTTGAAGTATGGGTGCAATAACAGATTTTCCAGTTGCGGGTGCTCATCAAAAGCTTCCTTAATACGATCCAAAAATTGTGCTCGGATAATACAACCACCACGCCACAAGAGTGCACAATCACCATAGTTCAAAGGCCAGTCGTGTTCTTTGGCGGCCGCCTGTAGTTGCACAAAGCCTTGTGCATAGCTACAAATTTTGGAAGCATAAAGCGCCTGCCGCACAGCTTCTATAAAGCCTGCTTTGCCACCAAATTTGTCCAGATTAAACTGTGTATCCGGACCTGAGAAAAGTTGACTGGCGCGCAGCCGCTGCTGCTTCTGGCCGGACATGCCTCTGGCATAAACAGCAGCCGTAACCAAGGTACTGGGAACGCCCAAATCAAGGGCCAATTGGCTCATCCACTTGCCAGTACCTTTGGCACCGGCTGTATCGAGAATGTTATCCAACAAATAGCCGTCACCATGGGGATCCTTGACACTAAATATATCGCGGCTTATTTCGATCAGATAGCTCTGTAATTCGCCCTGATTCCAACTATCGAAAACGTCATACAATTCCTCATTAGTCAGGCCGGCAGCCTGCTTAAGCATAATATAGGCTTCACATATCAATTGCATGTCACCATACTCAATGCCGTTATGCACCATCTTGACATAATGCCCGGCACCACGAGGGCCAACCCATTCACAACAAGGAGTATCGCCGTTGGGGCCTACCTTGGCCGCGATGGCCTGAAAAATTGGCTGCACCGCAGGCCAGGCATCAAGACTACCACCTGGCATCATACTGGGACCAAAGCGCGCCCCTTCTTCACCACCAGATACACCAGCACCAACATATAACAGGCCTTTTGACTCAACCCACCTGGTTCTGCGTTCAGTATCATAAAAGTGGGTGTTGCCACCATCAATGATAATATCCCCCGGCTCCAACAATGCTATCAGTTGCTCAATAACAGCATCAGCTGTTGCCGCCTCAGGATAGAGTTTATCTTCCAAGGTCGGCACAGCATCGCCTGATTTGATCATCAGCATGACTTTACGCGGGCGCTTTAAACTCGCCACCAAAGCTTCCAGACTATGGGTGCCAACAATAGCAAACGGCTTTGCCTCATCACTGCTAACAAAGGCATCTACTTTACTAGTGGTACGATTGTAAACAGATACCCGGTAACCATTTTGCGCCATATTGAGGACCAAATTCTGGCCCATTACCGCCAGTCCCATCAGGCCGATATCACAATCAGTCATACTATTTGTTTCCGTAATTTATATATTTTGTTGCATTTTCTATAGGCTGAAAAGCACAGCTAACTGGCATAAAAAATATCCGCGTATATGATTACCAGTAAAGTTTTGCTGGTGACTATCTATCTGAACGGTATAAGCATTATACACCCAGTTTTAATATAGCTTTCTTTTTCTTTCGACTTCAAGGAAAATGTTATACGCTAACATATGATATCCCAATAATAACAAGTTGTATGTCTTGTATATGCAATATCAAACACTAACTATGACCCACCGGAAAATATTGTGAAACAAGTTGATAATAAAAAGGATAAAAGCTTGAAACCTGTTCAGTCAACATTGCGAGATGTGGCGGTGGCCGCCAATGTTAGTGAGATGACGGTGTCCAGAGTGTTAAGGGATACTGGCAGTGTGGCCGAAAAAACACGAGATAAGGTGCTTAAGATCGTCGACCAGCTAGGTTTTGTTCCCAACCAGATTGCAGGTTCTCTGGCGACATCATCATCTAACCTGATTGCAGTGATTATCCCGTCATTACGCAATCAAGTGTTTACTGAAGTGCTATCAGGTATTACCGACCACCTGGAGTTAAGTGGCTTTAAGGCTGTTATCGGTATTTCAGAATATGACCTCGACCGGGAAGAAGCGCTGATTCGATCCATGCTGTCATGGCGCCCTTCAGGTTTGGTTGTATCCAATATGGCTCATACTGAAA
>JASMLZ010000012.1 GCA_030748435.1 Gammaproteobacteria bacterium
ATATTCTGCTGGGTCGGCTAGCTGAAGCAGATGAGCAGGCGCGAGTTATTGCCTATATGCTGAGCGATGCTGCCACTTATCTCAATGGTGCCTGTATCGATAGCAATGGCGGTTCTGTCATGCTGTAGTAGCAGAGTTTTATTCTAATCTCGCTAGTTCTTGGGCAATGGCAGCCCCCAGTCGGGCATTATTGAGCACTAGCTGGATATTAGCCGCCAGACTTTCACCGGCTGTCACCTGGGCAATTTTGGCTAATAAAAAAGGTGTGGTTTGCTTACCCTGTATACCCTGTTGTTGCATCTCCACAAGGGCGCTGGTGATGACTTGCTCGATGGCTTCGGGGTCCATGGCATGGGCTGCAGGAATGGGGTTGGCTACTACCAAACCGCCGCTCAGGCCCAAATCCCATTTGGCTTGCATGGCCTTGGCAATACTGGCCGCAGAGTCCAATTGATAATCCACCTCAAAGTCACTGCTTTGGGTGTAAAATGCGGGCATTACTTTGGTTTTATAGCCCACCACGGGCACGCCTTGAGTTTCCAAATACTCAAGCGTTAAGCCAATATCCAGAATGGATTTGACGCCGGCACAGACGACGGCTATTGAAGTACGAGACAGTTCCTGCAAATCGGCAGAAATATCCATACTTATTTCGGCTTGTCGATGTACCCCGCCAATGCCACCAGTTGCAAACACCTTAATGCCTGCCATGGCAGCAATAATCATGGTGGCAGCCACCGTTGTGGCACCGTCCAGTTGTTGAGCAACAATAAAGGGTATATCCCTGCGGCTGGTTTTGATTACTTCTAAACCACGTTCACCCAAATGCTGAATTTGCGCTTTATCCAGCCCAACCGTTAAGCGGCCATTGATAATGGCAATGGTGGCTGGCTCGGCACCCTGCTCGCGTACGGTTTGTTCTACCAGCAGGGCGGTTTCTACATTCTTTGGGTAGGGCATGCCATGGGAGATAATGGTGGATTCCAGAGCCACTACAGGTTGCTGGTTAGCCAGCGCTGCCGCAATGCGCGGGTGAATATCTAAATAAGGCTCTAGGGTAGATAAGTTATTTGGCATGGATGTTCCTTTAACACGCGTTGTAATAATGAGGGGGTTAACTGGGGGTTGATAGTGGCTTCGCTTAGCATGGCGATATGTGCACAGGCCAGCCCCCAGGCGACTCTTTCAGGGGCTGCCAGACCTTGTATCCAGCCCGCACAGAGTGCCGCCATCATGGCATCGCCAGCACCATTGCTATTAATGATTTTGTCAGTTGCAATGGCGGTTTTAGCAGCCATAATAAACTGTTGTTCAGGGCCGGCATACAATACACCCCGGGGGCCAAGACTAAGATACACATGTTGTACGCCTTGTTGTCTAAACCATTGAGCCAACTGGGACAATTGCTCGTTATCAGGGTTCGGGCCCAGATTGATGTCAGCCATGGCCTGGGCTTCGGTAAGGTTTGGTTTAAGGCTGTGTATGCAGGCCAGAAATGGCTTTATACGCTGTGCTTTGACAACGGAAACAGGGTCTACAAATAGCTTTTGAGAGGCTAAATTTTGGCTCAAAAATGTCCAGCAATGGGGCGCCAGATTGGCGTCTAGCACCACTATATTTGCCGCTTTGAGCTGGGTCAAATAAGGCTGCAGATGGCGGCTGCCAAATTGGTCGATCAGGCTCATATCAGCAATGGCTACCTGCATATCCCCCGTCTTATCTACAATGGATAAATAGGTGGACGTAGTTTGCCCTGCCATGGTTATCAAGCCACTGACGTTAATACCCAGACGCTCGCAATCCTGTTGCAGCCAGGCGCCATTAGCATCAGCCCCCAAGGGGGCTATTAACCAGCAGTTTTCACCTAGGCGTACAAGGTTTTCGGCGATATTACGGGCTACACCGCCTGGGCTGCTGGTAACACGCCCGGGATTGGATGTGTGGGTCTGCAAGCTTTGGTTGGGCACCCCTAATAAATCCACATTGGCGCCGCCAACAACGGCGCAATAGGTATTTATAGGAACGCCGCTTGAGGGGGTGTTTGACGACATACATCCAGCGCATCAGGAAGGGTTAGGGCGCCATTCATAAAAGCACGGCCAACAATGGCACCGGCAATATTGGGCAGAAGTTGCAAGGTGGAAATATCATTAAGCGACTTTACAGCGCCACTTGAAATCACCGGAATAGCCAGTTCGTTAGCCATTTGTGTGGTTATGGCAAAGGTGGCTTCGGGATGGTCTTCATCCAGATCAATATCGGTATAGATTATTGCCGCCACACCATGTTGTTGCAGGTCTCTGGCTATTTCCAGCGGTGTATAGATGGTTTCTTGTGTCCAGCCATGGCACATCACCTTGTTTTGCCGAGCATCAATAGATACCACCACCTGCTCGGGATAATGGCTACACAGCTCGTGTAAAAAGTGCCGGTCTTCTATAGCAGCAGTACCAATTACAACCCTTGAGACTCCTTGCTCAAACCACCAGCGGGCGCCTTCAATAGTGCGAATACCGCCACCTACTTGTACTGGCACCTTGACTTGCTGAATAATCTCCAGCACCGCCTTGTGGTTGTCATGGCCGCCGCGCATAACATTGTCCAGATCCACCACATGTAGAACTTGCGCACCTTGGGCCACATATTGCTGAGCTACTTCCAAGGGTGAAATATCATACACAATAGGGTCTTGCATATGGCCCCGACGTAAATTAACACACCGACCATTCTGGATTTCAATATCTGGATAAATAACCATACTCGATCTCCTGTTTATTGCTATGCTGCCTTCTTATAGAGCATAGGCAGATATGGCTTCGATAGCAAGAGATTGATGCCCCCTGGCAGGGGGCTATGGCTCGCAAAGATCTTTAGTCGCTGGCGCGAGACTTCCAGATAAATAGTAACCATATGACGATAGGTGGGATCTGCATTGACAGGGTCATGCTATTGGTAGGAATAAGCTCGGTAGCCATATGATAAAAAGGCATGATGATAAATAAAGCGCCCAGATAAACGCCCATGATCATACCGGCTTGTTTGATATTGTCACCTGCAAGGGAGGGCATTACCCAACTGATTACTGCAAAACCAATGGCAGCTGCGGCCATATGTTCGGCCATAGCCGTCAACCCTGGGGTCACGGTCCAGCTCATATCGGCAGCCATCATTTCTAGTTGAGTAAACATCATAATGGCCATCAAAGCCAAGAAAACTGCTTGTATGCGAAATACTAAAGTTAAAGTCATTATTATTCTCCTGTGCCTTTAGTAAGACTTATTGGCGGGGGTGAGCCCCCTTGTGTGCGGCCACAACAGTTTGCAGAAAACGCTCTTCTACATGGTGACAACTATAATAGTGTATACCTGTCACGACAGGATGGCTAATTTTCAATCCCAATCCCAATCCCAATCCCAATCTCCACTGCTTCTTAATGGTTTCTCCCATATTGCTTTAACTTTTTATTATTAAATAGGCAACATAACAACAAAGGAGGTTTTATGATGTCGTGCCATTTTTCCAAACACGCCCAAGTTCGCTCTCAGCAAAGGGCCATTCCTCATTTGGAAGCTGAATTACTGTTGATGTATGGCGAATGTCTTCATTTAGGCCAGGGCAAACGCTATTGGAGCCTTGATAAACGTGGTTTGAAACGCCTTAAAAGGGATGTTAGGCGGTTGGTGCAAAATCTTGATCATATACAGGATCGCTACGTGATCGATGGCGATCATGGTGTCATTGTTACTGTTGGACATAAGCTGCGCCGGCAAAAAGAGGCCAGTTAAACCATGCTTAAAACAAAGCTTTTGCCAACCGGCCTACCGACTTTGGCTATGGGCCACGTATGTAGAGCAAAGGACTATATATATTTATACAATATGGTAAGGTGTTAGCTAGCCTGCATGGCAATGATGCCGGTTAGGTAGCGAAAGGAGAAGGTTATGTCAGTAGCAAGAATAACAATAGTGACGTTTAAAACTGAGGCAGCAGCTGATCAGGCGGCAGCATCGTATATTGCCAACGCACCGGGTGAATTCCCTGAAGCTGAGCAGCTAATCGGTTTACAAAGCGATGGTAATCGGTTGGCAGCAGTGTCGCTATATGATAGTCAGGAGGCAATGGACAGGGCTGATGCTGCCAGAGATAAACGCATGTCGAATCCTGAAATTATCTCTATGGAAACCATTGTTGGTGATGTCAGGTTAAACCATGCAAATTGATATGGACCACATAATATGCTGCTCAACGGGTTGGATATTATTTTAATCCGGTATGACTGTGGAAATACTAGATGAGGTGCAGGCTATGCCGATTTATAGCATAGCCTGCTGACTTCTAGTGTTGGTTAAATTTCGTGTCTGGAATTAAATAGACCTAAATACAAGCAAGCCACAGCAACAGTTTCAACCATTCTGCCGGTGCGGTCTATTTCAGGGTAGTCGAGTAGATTGATCCAACCATGGGCCACATCAAGGCCGAAAAAAACTACCATCATAACGATCAAGGGAAGCTGCCCCTTAAACCCCTTGAGCATTAATAGTAGGGTGCCAATAGTAAAGCTCAGATAGACGAACCCCAGATTTCTAATCAGGTTGGTGGTAGCTTCATGCATGCCAGATTCAGCCACAAAACCGGCGGGGTCAAGGCTTAGCTTGAATGAATAGATTACCCCGGCAAGTAAAAACACGCCCAAACAGGCCTTGGTAAAGTTGGATTCAATAGCATTAAACATAGATACTCTCCTTTGCCACTGGGGCAGTTGATAGAGCCGCAAGGATACTGCACATGATGCAAAGGGCCGGGCGACCTGAGTTACTTGAGTTCTGATACGCTACTCAATTTTGCTCTGCTCACAGCATGTGATGGCTTATCGACAGGTGTGTGCCTCTATAGAGTAGCCCTTATGCTCTACTATTGTCTAGTTTTGTAGCTAGTGTGCTAACACACTGCAGGGCCTCCATGGTATTGCTGGTGGCTCCCGGATTGGTTGCCACCAGTTATATACAAGGCCACTATAGGTCAATTAGCTGGTGTTGGCTTGCATCTGTTGCTGGTGCACTATCCTTGGTCAGCCAAACAATCTTTTATAGAATGCGCCATATTGCGGATAAGTGTGAAATAGAGTTTAGGCCCATTCCCGATTGATGCTCCAAGTGGGTCCAGAACACCTGTTCTTGATTGTGTGTTGTCGATAATTGTTGATACCAGCTTGGGTTCGAACTGAGGTTCTGAAAACACGCAAGTGGTATGCATACTGTTTATCTTTGCCTGTAACTCGCTAATTCGCTGGGCGCCCGGTAATACTTCGGGTGATACTGTTATTGAGCCTACAGCAGCAACACCAAAGCGTGTTTCGAAATATTGGTAGGCATCGTGGAATACGATAAAGCCTATGCCCTTCACCGGCTCCAGTTCGGCACTGATCTCTGCAACCAGATTGTCTAGCTTGGCCATGATGTTCTTGGCGTTGGCTTCATAGGTAGCCGCATTTTCAGGGTCTGCTGCGGACAGGGCTTCTTCAATTTCGTGAACCATGGCTTTTGCGTTTACTGGGTCTAGCCAGACATGTGGGTCGAAGCCATCATGTCCATGATCATCATGCCCATGGTCCTTGTGTTCTTCTTTGGCATGGTCATCGTGGTCGTCATGCCCATGGTCCTTATGTTCTTCTTTGGCATGGTCATCGTGATCATCATGCGCGTGAGCTTCAAACGCGCCGCCCTCACGGA
The DNA here is from genome assembly GCA_030748435.1 of Gammaproteobacteria bacterium. GTDB lineage: Bacteria > Pseudomonadota > Gammaproteobacteria > Pseudomonadales > Balneatricaceae > Njordibacter. The sequence goes on from JASMLZ010000012.1 coordinate 5,730, forward strand.
ACTTTAGTTTCGTTAGACCGTGGCTATCCATTAGGGGTACTGACTTTGCCTTAGTAGCAATCCCTTCGATAGATTTTTCCAGAAATGCTTCCAGATCATGGCTCATCCAGAACACCAGATCAGCATCTTGCAACTGTCTGGCTTGCGAAGGCTTTAAAGCATAGTTATGTGGTGACCCAGCTCCTTCTATAATAAGGCTGGGTGTGCCCACACCTGCCATTACTCCAGCAACCAGAGAGTGAACGGGCTTAATGGAAGCTACAACATTCACTTCTGCTTGGGCCGCCGTAATGCCAGTTGCAAGCATTGTTGTAGAGAGTATGGTTGATTTGACTAACCGCATTTTGAACTCCATGACTAAGGTTTGTGTATTAACACTGCTAATGTTATGATATAACATAACATATTTTGTTATAGAGTAGAATACAGAACAAAAACCATTTATTTGGAAATTTAATTCAACCCCATGCTGAAAGAAAACGACCCACTTATATCGCTTGAGGATGCTGGAATTTTCAGAGCAGACCGATGGCTTGTTCGAGACGTATCCATGAGCGTATCACGCGGGGAAATTGTTACCCTGATAGGGCCCAATGGATCCGGTAAATCGACCACAGCCAAATTAACCCTTGGCGTTCTTAAGACTGATGAGGGAAAGGTTTACCGCAGGCCCAACTTGCGGGTTAGCTATGTGCCCCAGAAACTGGATTTGAATTGGACCTTACCATTATCTGTAACCCGTTTTCTTATATTGACCAACCGGGCCAGTAACAAGCAAATCGAAAACGCACTTGCTTTAACAGACACACTCCACCTGGCTAATGCTCAGATGAGAAACTTATCAGGTGGTGAATTTCAACGTGTCCTGCTGGCTCGTGCAATCCTGCGTTCACCCGATTTTCTGGTGCTTGATGAACCTGTTCAGGGCGTAGACTTCAACGGTGAGATTGCCCTTTACAAACTTATCGAAGATATTCGCAATAAGCTCAACTGTGGTGTCCTTTTAATTTCCCATGATTTGCATGTGGTGATGTCCGCGACGGATAAAGTCATTTGTTTAAATGGCCATGTCTGTTGTTCGGGAACACCGGCTACAGTTGCCTCAAGTGATGAGTTTAAGTCCTTGTTCGGCAAACAAACAGCGTTGGGTCTTGCCTTCTATCAGCATCGTCATGACCATGAGCACCTGCCTGACGGTCGTATCCTTACCGCTTCTGTGGCGGAGGAGAATAGTGATGTTTGATGATTTTTTCGTTCGCGCTGTTATTGGTGGTATCGGCGTGGCGCTGGTTGCCGGACCACTGGGTTGCTTTATAATCTGGCGCCGGCTTGCCTATTTTGGTGACACATTATCTCACTCAGCTTTGCTTGGCGTCGCTTTGGGGTTACTGTTCGAGCTGGATATAACGTTTGCCGTGTTTGGTATTTCGATTGTTGTATCTTCACTGCTACTGCTGTTGCAGCGTCGCGCCAGCCTTTCCTCTGATGCGTTACTTGGTTTGCTTGCACATTCAACCTTGGCTGTTGGTCTCGTGGTACTGGCATTTATGACTTGGGTTAGGGTTGACCTGATGGGGTTCCTGTTTGGCGATATTCTCGCCATTACAGCCCTTGATCTGGTGATTATTTGGGGCGGTGGCCTTGGCGTTTTGGTGTTGCTTGTTATGGTGTGGCGCTCGTTATTTGCGGCCACGGTCAGTTATGAGTTGGCTACAGCGGAAGGTGCTAAGCCAGATCGCGCCAATGTAATCTTTATGATAGTGATGGCAGGGTTGATCGCAGTGTCAATGAAAATTGTGGGTGTGCTACTGATCACCGCACTACTGATTATTCCCGCTGCCACGGCAAGGCGCTTTGCCGCTTCTCCAGAACAGATGGCAGTGATAGCCGCTATTATTGGCGTGATATCAGTTGTACTTGGTCTTAGGGGGTCGCTGGAATGGGATACCCCGGCTGGCCCGAGCATTGTGGTTGCTGCGCTAATATGTTTCCTACTCTCAGTGGTGCCAATTCCCAGACTTAAAATAAATGCTAAGAATAGAGCATGATTTAAGTTGGGAAGTGAGTTAAAGCTACAATGAAAACAAAGCCTGTCCTAAATACTAAACTGAGTAAAAACCAAGCGCTGGTGATTGAATTACTGATAAATGCTGGACGACCTCTGGGTGCATATTCCATTCTTGATGCATTGCGCGATAAGGGCTTTAACGCGCCTCCCCAAGTATATCGTGCTTTGCATCAGCTTCTCGAGCTTGGCCTGATACATCGTCTAGAAAGTCTCAATGCCTATATTGCTTGTCAACTGGATACATGTCACTCGCACCATAATAAAAATACGTCTTTCGTTATATGTGAGGGTTGTGGAATGGTGCAGGAATTGTCAAGTTCAACGGTTGCTGATGCCGTCGCTGTGCTAGTGAACAAATGCAATTTTGTTCCCACAAAATCAGCCATTGAGATCAGTGGTTTGTGCCATAAATGCATTGCTTGAGCTGAGTTGCTGTTTGCTAATCTGGTAAGCGAGCCTCAGGCACCACCATGGCATCACTTGCCGCCCATACGGATTGGTCGAAGTTAACTACCGAGCCGGTCATTAGGCCCGATTCATCGCTGGCCAAAAAAGCCACTGCGCGAGCCACTTCTTGAGGGTCAATCAGGCGCCCAAAAGGCAGGTTTGCTCCGGCTGTTTCTTGCCAGCCATCTTCGGCACCATGATATTTGCGTTGTACCAGATCTTCTTCATCACTGTTCATCCAGCCTATATTCAGGCAGTTAACGCGGATATGATCACGCATTAGGGCGTGGGCTGTGTTCCGAGTCAGGCTATTGAGGGCGCCTTTGGAAGTACAATAGGCACTTAAAAAAGGCATGCCAGCATAGGCGGCAATAGAGCCTATATTGACTATGTTGCCCGATGTCTTAGTAGTACGCATCCAGTTGGCAGCGGCTTGCATAAGAAAGAAGGGAGCGCGCACATTGATATGCATAATACGATCATATAATTCTGGACTAGTATCCAAAATGGAGCCCCGAGCCGACAAGCCAGCCACATTGACCAGAATATCCAGTTGTTTGAAGTGTTGTTTGGCTGCTTGGAAAATAGTTTCCGGGGCGTCAATCTCAGCTAAATCTGCGGTAACAAAGTGGGCTTGGCAGTGAGGATATTTGGCTTGGATGCTGGCAGCCACCTGTTGGCCCTTTTGGCTTTGGCGACCACAAACTAGTAATCCCGTGGCCCCTCGGGCAGCAAATAAATGCGCACAGGCTGCCCCCAAACCTTGAGTGCCACCAGTAATGACAGCAATTTTACCCTGTAACCCAGTTAGTTTTTGCATCTGACTTTCTCTTTTTATAAGCCTAGCTTAGCTGATTATTGGCCCAGCAAACGAATCATATATTCGGCTTCTGCCTGCACTTCGGGTATGGCTTTGCGCATTATCGTGAGACGATCAAATAGCTGTGGGTCAGTATTTAATGCATTACGTATCGCATGGCCAAAACGTTGGCGCAGAACAGTGCCTATATTAAATTTCCCTACTCTGGAGGAGGCCAATTTTTGGATATCCAGGGGCTTAATGCCACTGGTGCCATGAATGACTAGTGGCAGGTCCACGGCAGTGCTGATTTCCTCAAAGCGCATATAGTCAATGTCTACGGTGTTATTTTCTAAACGGTGGACATTGCCCACGGAGATGGCCAACACATCGGGTTGCCCCTGCTTGGCCATGGCAATGGCATCACTCACCTGAGTCAGGGCAGATTTTATATGATCACGGCCACTGGCATAGGGCACAGAGCCAACTTCAGCTTCCACCGACACCTTATGTTTGCGTGCCAGTTCGACTACTTCGGCAACACCGGCAATATTATCGGCAATGGGCAATTGCGAGCCATCAAACATGACCGAGGTAAAACCAGCACGTATGGCCTGTTTTACCTGTTCTATTTCATAATGATGGTCCAAATGCAGGCATACTGGAACCTTGGCGTCTTCTGCCAATGGTCGTAACATGGCCGTGATATGCTGCACCGGCATAAACTGTGTCATATCCAGATTAACAGACAGGATCACGCTGGCTTGTCGCGCTTCTGCTGCCTGTACCACGGCAAGGGCATCTTCATAACCAAATACATTAAAGCAGGCAACGGCATAATCTTGTGTGGGCTGCATAATTTCACTTAGATTGGCTAGCATATGGACCTACTTGAATTTTTGAATCATGTCTTTAATGCCGGGAATGGTTTCCAACTGGTAGGCATGCTCAGGGTGAAAGTTTTGGTGTAGTGGACGTTGTGATAAGCCGCCCAAAATAGTGAAGTAGTACATTTCATAGCCGGGCCCGGCCACACAGGGGTGATAGCCTTTATCAATCTGAATAGTGGAACCATTGCGAATATGATAAACATCCCCCATCTCCTCACCCTCGCGGGTTAGAAACTGGGCGCCAAAACCATGCTCGGGATTAAAACGGAAGTTATATACCTCATCATGGCGGGTTTCTGTGGGCAGGTTATCGGTATCATGTTTGTGTGGTGGGAAACCCGACCAGCCGCCAGCACCCACGGTAAAGAGTTCACTTACCAGCAGTTTGCCTACTTGTCCAGCAGGGCTTTGGCCTAAGATATGTTTGATCTTACGGTGCGTTTTGGTGTCGTCTGAGCCATATTGTACGGGATCAATATCGGCTTCTCTAACCACAAAGGGGGCATACACCTGATCGTGTTTGGCTCCTGCCACGAGGACTTCTGCAGTGGCGCTGACGCAGGTCATGGTGGCGGCCATACCGACAGGTACATAGACGCCTTCAGGATCGCCCTGCCATATATGTATGCGTTTGCCGACGGCGTCAAATTCTTGGTCGCCAACCGTCACATCAATGCTGCCGGTGGCTGGTACCAGACAGGTTTCGTAACCAGCCACTTGCGAGGTAAATGACTCCCCCCTAGTGAGTTTAACTATGTTGAAATAACATAGTGGTGTGAGTTGGTCGTTACAGTCAACGATGGCCTGATTACGGTTGTCAAAGTGGGGTATATGCATATTTATCTCCGTTGATGGTCAGGTCCAGTTGGCACTTGGGGTCATGGTCATGCTTTGCTGAAGTTGTTGAATATCCTGCGGCCTTGGCATAACACTGGCACAGCCTCGTTTAGCAACCACCAGTGCTGCCGCTGCGCTGCCTGCCGCTACGGCTGCAGGCCAATCCTGGTTTTGTGTGTAGTGGGCCACCAGATTGCCCAAAAATGCATCACCGGCGCCATAGGGCTTGAGAGCTTTTACCGGGTATACCCCAGCCTGCAAACACTTGCCGTGCATATAAACACGGCAACCTTCTGCCCCACGTTTTAGTAAAATGATCTGTTGTCTGGCGGTGTATTGCTGAATAAGTTGCTGCAGGTGATCTGTTAATACGGCAAACTCTTCCTGATTGCCAACCACCACATCAGCCAGCTTGGCTGCCTGCTGATAAAGATGTCGAGTAGCGGCCTGATCAGGCCAGTTCCAGGGGCGGTAATCCAGATCCAGCCATACTTTGCAATTTGATGCGTTAGCTTGGCCTATAGCCTTTAGCGTGGCGCTGCGTGATGGCTCAGAAATTAAACTGGTGCCCGTGACAATCAGGTTGTGACTATTAGCAATGGCGTTAGCGATAGTGTCGTTATATTGCCAGTGTAGATCGGCAGCATCGTTGCGGTAGATGACTACCTCACAGTCGTCGGTGCGCACTTCTGCCACTGCCAGACTGGTACGACCATGCTGGTCGCTGGTCTGGATAAAATCCTGTGTTACCTGAACCTCGGTGAGCCGTTGCCGGACAAAGTCGCCAATGGCGTCTTCTGACAGGGCCGAAATCAGTCCCACGCTGCCCCCGGCTCGGCCCAGGGCGGCTGCTATATTGCCAGCGGAGCCACCCATATCGGCACTAAAACCAAGGGCATCACGGGTTTTGCCAGCTTCAACCTGAGGGTATAAATCCATACCTGCGCGGCCGATAACCAAGGCTTGCCAGGTTTTATTGGTGCTATAGGCGCTGGTTGCAGGGGTCACAATTTACTCCACGTTCATCCATTGCCCTGCCATGGCTGAGCGATCGATAGCGTCCATCACCTTTTCAATTTGCAGGCCGTCGGCAAAGCTGGGCCAAGCAGGTGAGTCAGAGTCGATGGCGCTAAGAAGTTGATTTAGTTCACAGGCCTTAACATCAACATACCCCAGACTATGGCCTGCATTGGGCAGGAAGGCATCATAGGGCTTGTGGTAGGGACCCGACAGTATCGTGCGAAAGCCCTGTTGGCGAGGGTCCTGTTCCTGGGTAAATAGTTGTAGTTCGTTCAGGCGTTCCTGATCAAAGCGGATCATGCCTTTGGAGCCATGTACTTCCCAACTCAGGCCGCATTTGCGCCCCCAGGCAACTCGGCTAACCCGCAGAGTACCCTTAATACCGCTATTAAAGCGGGCTATGGCCATACACACGTCATCATTGTCGACGGCTTTACGGGTACCTGTTTTGGGATCTTCCCGGTCGGCGTAAACAATATCGTACTCGCCGATGACATTACTGATTTCGCTACCGGTTATAAAGTGAGCAACGCTGACCAGATGACACATCACATCGGCATTGGCGCCAGTGCCTGATAATTCGCGGTTCATGCGCCAGCTGTAGGGGCGTTCAGGATCCGCTTCGTTATCCACATCATAAACGCCAAAGAAGCCAGTAATATCACCAATAACGCCCTCTGTGATCAGATCACGGGCTGAGTGTACCAGGGGGTTTTGGGTATAGTTATAACCAACTATGGTTTTCTGTTTACTGGCCTCAGCAGCATCGACCATAGCTTGTGAGTCAGCCAGATTGGTAGACATGGGTTTTTCACACCACACATGCTTGCCAGCCGCCAGCGCAGCTACGGCAATTTCCTTGTGTACCGAATTGGGTACACAGATAGAAATCAGATCCACCTTGGGGTCATTAATCACATCCATATAGTTACTGGTACAACGGGCAAAACCCATTTCTGCGCGTTTGGCCGCAGCTATTTGTGGGCTGTGATCACAGACTATTTCCAGCTGTGGGCGTAAATTGCCGCCAAATACGGTGCCTGCTGCTGCGTAGGCGATAGAGTGGGCCTTACCCATAAAGGCGGTGCCAATAACACCGATACCAATGGTTTTCATATTATATGCTCTTGCATTGTAGATTAGCCCGGATACCTGTGCCTATGTGAGTAATCAATTACCCCTATATATCTAACTATCCGGGCGAGGTGGCTAGTTGAACTAGACCGTACCCTGAAGCTGCTCATTCAGGTCCTGTAGCTCCTTGCCACCGGCCATCAGGTTCTGCAGTTCATCAATACTGATCTCGTCACGGGTATGTGTACCTAGTGTAGCCCCCCGGTTAAGTACCGTAAAGCGGTCACCTACGGCGTAGGCATGGCGCACATTATGGGTGATAAGAATCACGGCCAGACCATTCTTACGTACTTTATCGATATACTTTAATACCATGGAAGTCTGGGCCACTCCCAAGGCCGAGGTTGGCTCGTCCAGAATCAGCACCTTGGCCCCAAAGTGCACGGCTCGGGCAATGGCTACGGTCTGACGTTCACCACCGGACAGGGTGCCTACGGCCTGATCCGGGTCCCGCACATCGATACCGATGCGGTGCATTTCCTCACAGGTGACCTGATTGGCATACTGGTGGTCAAATACCTTGATGGGGCCATATTTTTTTACCGGTTCCCGACCCATAAAAAAGTTACGGGTGACGGACATTAAAGGAATCATACCCAGGTCTTGGTGGACAGTGGCAATACCGGCATTCATGGCTTCCCGTGGGGTGTCGAAGTGGACTTCATCGCCATGCATCATCATGGTACCACTGGTAGGCTGATGGACACCGGAAAGTACCTTGATAAGGGTAGACTTGCCGGCACCATTGTCGCCCAGCAGGCCCATGACTTCGCCTGGGTAGATGTCCAGTGATACACCATTAAGGGCCACCACTGAACCAAAATGTTTAACGATATTGTCGAGATGAATAAGGGGCTGTTCGTTCGCCATGTTACTTTTCTCCTGTAGCGTAACGACGCACATACTTGTTGAAGGTTACGGCGATTAGCAGCATCACCCCTAAGAAGACTAGATACCAATCCTGATCAATCTGGGTATAGGTTAAGCCTATGGCCACCATGCCGAAGATAATAGCGCCAAAGAATGCGCCAATAGCTGAGCCATAGCCACCAGTTAGTAGGCAGCCACCAATAACGGCGGCAATAATGGCCTCAAATTCTTTTTGTTTACCGCGGGCAGCATCGGTTGAGCCTGCATCCATCACGGTAAGGATAGCCACTAGGGCAGCACAGCAAGCGGTAAAGATAAACAGACCAATTTTGACTCGGTCTACAGGAACCCCGCTTTTGCGCGCGGCCTCTGGATCACCACCACTGGCAAAAATCCAGTTGCCCAGAGGGGTTTTGACCAGCACCAGAGTGGCGATCAGGGACAGTATGGCAAACCAGATAATTTCCACTGGAATCCCGGTAACCTTGGGTAGACCAGATTTAAAGGTGGCTGTATAACCGGCTTCGGCGAGCCAGTGAAAGAGACCTTCCAGGGCATCACCGGAAAACATTTCGTTCCAGAAGCCGGGCTCAATGTTTTCTGCTAGGCCACGTTGCTGGGTGGCACCACCACTTTGTACAAAGATGGCATGCATGATGTCATTAAAACTCAGGCTTTCATTAGCATATGCAGCCTTGTCCTGAGCTACCTGCACACGGGTGGCGGCTTTTAAACCGACCAGAGCCAGGCCACGCAAAATAAACAGAAAAGCCAAAGTAACGATAAAGGATGGCAGACCTGTACGATGCACAATCAAGCCATTGATCCAGCCAATAAAGCCGGCAAACATCAGGGTAAATAACACGGCCAGCCACAGGGGCAGGCTCATCAGGGTAATGCTGGCGGCAAATATCATACCGGCAAACGCCACCATCGAGCCAACAGAAAGGTCAAATTCACCACCAATCATCAGCAAGGCTGCACCAATGGCGAGAATGCCCAGATGCGCGGCAGGAGAGAGGAAATTCATAATGCCAGACAGTTCAAACATCTTGTCGCTGGCAAAAATGGCAAAGAATATAGTAATCACCACCAGCCCAGCTAAAGCGCCCAGTTCAGGGCGGCGCAGGATGCGGGTGAGCAAGGATGCTTTTAGCAAGCGTTCATCGGTATTAGGTGTAGATGTCATGTTGGTTCCAATTATCTTTAGCTGATAGTGGGGTGTATTGGGATTGTATAAGTTGCTAGCCACTACCAGTAACCAGTAAAACATGACAGGGTGACCAGCGAACCGATCACCCTGTCGTTCTGACACTTGTCGTCAGTACGGAGAGTTAGCGCACACCAGCTTTGGCGCCAGCAATAGTCATACCAGCCTTTTCAGCGGTAATCAGGTTAGGACCAGAAGGCACGCTGCCACCAGGCATTAGGCCATGACGGGCGTTTTGTACCAGGAATAACACTGGCAGGTAACCTTGCAGATATTGCTGTTGGTCAATACCAAAGGCGGCTTTACCATCAACAACAGCTTGCAAGAAGCCTGGAGAAAGGTCAAAACTACCCAGATTGGCATCTGAACCGATTTCGCCCAAGGCTGCTACAGCGGCTTCACCAGCCGTGCCTGCACCTAGAGTCAGTACCGTGTCAATGCTTGCATCAGATTCCAGAGCAGCCTTTACTTTAGCCTTGATTTCAGAAGGATCGTTGCTGGTTGGCAAGACGGTCACATTACCGCCAAAGCCTTCAGTAAAGCCACTGCAGCGCAGGTCTAGGGCTACGTTACCCACTTCGTGGTTAACACATATGCCCTTGCTGCCACCCATAGCCGCTAGTTTCTTGCCAGCGGCAACACCGGCAGGATATTCATCCTGACCAACGTGCAGGGTAACACCCAGAGACTCATAAACATCAGAGCCTGAATTCATGGAAATCACTGGAATACCGGCTGCTACTGCGCGCTTGATGGAAGCGCCAAGAGCGGCAGCATCAGGAATGGTGACAACCAAACCATCAGGTTCCTGGTTAACTGCAGCGTCAATCAATTGTGCCATAGCAACCATATCAAAGGTTTCCGGAGCTCGGTAGTCCACACTGGCACCTGTGTCTGCAGCTGCCTGAGCAACACCATTCTTGGCTACCGACCAGAAGGGGTCGTTGGCTTGGCCGTGGCTGACCACGATAATGTTAGTTTCAGCAATAACAGAACCAGCCAGCAGCAGGCCTGCAATTGCAGTTACAATACGTTTCATTGGGAGTACTCCTTGTTATTGTTCAAGCCGCACCTATTATGGTGCGGGCCAAAACTTATCTTTGAGATAAGCTGCGATAGTTTTAACATTAAAGAAAAATAATTTCAAATATTTTTTTTATGAAATAAATATTCCAAAAAGTAAAATGCTGCCGTATACTAATGTTGATTGTTGCAAGCCAGACTGGATAGTGATTTGCTTGCTTGGGTAAAAAGTATAGCAATTCTATATAAAATGACGGCCAACTCCAGTGAGTATGCTGATAGTTAATACAAGTATGACTTTAGTAAATCGCTGCTTTTATCTAATAGTCCATTATATAATGGCTTGCAATAAACTTGTCTATTGGCACCAGACGCAGTAACTGATAACAATAAGCGATATAAGTAACCATGCTTGAAATAGAAACCCTATCACCGCCACGCACTTTTAGTAATTTGAAGCCTTGGCTACAGAACCACTATCGTGATTTGCCTAAACGGCTACAAAGTGTAGCGGTATTTGCCTTGCATAATCCGGATGTGATTGCCTTAAATACCGTCGCCGTGATTAGTGAGCAGGCGGGGGTTACGCCATCGACCATGGTGCGCTTTGCTAAGTCCATTGGCTATCAAGGCTTTTCTGATATGCAGGAAGTATTTCAGCAGAGTATGCGTCATGTGCCTCAGCCCTATTCTGAACGCCTTAGTTCCATGCAAGGGCCTGTAGACCTTGAACAGACTGTGTTGTCGCAGTTTACCCAGGCGGCAACGGAATCAATTAGTCGCTTGGAGCAACAGGCGGATGAGGCCGCTATCAAGCAGGCAAGTCTACAGCTTGCTTGTGCCCGCACTGTCTATATAGCCGGTCAGGGCCGCGCTGAGCCGGTAGTTGCCTACCTGCATTACACCTTGGTTAAGTTGGGTATTCATGCCACCCTGCTACAGGGTACTTCGCCCACTATTACCGACAAAGCTCGCATGTTGCGTGAGGATGAAGTATTAGTTGCTATCAGCTTTAGTCCGTACACCGCCAATACCAAAGAATTGGTAGATGTTTGCCTTGGTAATGGCGTGAAGGTGGTGGCCATTACAGATTCAACACTTAGCCCTATTGCTCGCACGGATGACTATCATCTGGAAGTGTTAGAGGAAGAGGTGAGTGGCTTTAGAGGCTTGTCAGCGACTATGTGTCTGGCTCTGTGTTTGGCAGTTGAAGCGGGCAAACAGCGTGTAGAACGGCAGGAGATGGCTCTTAGTTAGGTTTTTATTTACAACAAAAACGGAATAAATATTTTTTTTGGCAGTGATTATGAAACAAAAAAGTCTGGATTTAGTTTGCTTAGGCAGGGCTGGGGTAGATCTTTATGGTCATCAGGTAGGTGGCCGCCTCGAAGATATGGGTAGCTTTGCCAAATATGTGGGTGGTAGTCCTGCTAACACGTCTATTGGTACCGCTCGTCTGGGACTGAAATCAGCTATGCTAACACGCGTTGGCGATGAACATATGGGACGCTTTATTCGTGAGACCATGCAGGCAGAAGGTGTGGATGTGGGCGGTGTAAAAACCGACCCAAACCGACTTACTGCGTTGGTTATTTTGGGTATTCAGGATGAAGAACGTTTTCCGCTGATATTCTATCGGGAAAACTGTGCCGATATGGCCTTGTGTGAAGCTGATATTGATGAGGAACTGATTGCTTCCAGTCGCGCCCTGTTGTTGTCAGGTACTCATTTAAGTACTGCAACAGTGGCTGCTGCCAGCCGTAAGGCTATTACCCTAGCCAAGCGACATAACACACGGGTGGTACTGGATATTGATTATCGGCCCAACTTGTGGGGCTTGGCAGGGCATGGTGATGGTGAAAGTCGCTTTATTGCCGATGGTAAAGTGAGTGAGCATCTACAACAATTCTTGCCGGATTGTGATCTTATTGTTGGCACCGAAGAAGAGTTCCATATTGCCGCAGGCACGCAAGACAGCCTTGCGGCTTTGGCGCTGGTGCGGAGCCTGTCTATGGCGACTCTGGTGTGTAAACGCGGCGCCAAGGGTTGCCGTGTGTTTGAAGCCGGCATAGATGGTTGGGAGTCGGGTATACAGGGGCCAGGTTTTAAGGTAGAGGTGTTTAACGTTTTAGGTGCCGGTGATGCCTTTATGTCGGGTTTGTTACGCGGCTGGCTGGGGGGCGAGGACTGGGTTACCAGTTGCGCCTTCGCTAATGCCTGTGGTGCTTTGGCTGTATCACGTCACGGTTGTGCACCAGCTATACCTTCATGGCAGGAGCTGCAGCATTTTCTGCGTCATGGCAGTGAGTATAAGGCTCTGCGCTTTGACCCAGTGCTTAATCATATTCACCGTACCACCAATCGCCGCACTACACATCAGCGGGTAGTGGCTTTTGCTATTGATCATCGCCACCAGTTTTATGCATGGGCTAAGGCGGCAGGTCGCAGTGCTGATGATATCGGCTACTTTAAGCAATTAGCTTTGCAGGCAGCACAAACTGAAGCCGCAGAAGATCCTGGTTTTGGCATGTTGATTGATGACCTAACGGGTCGAGATGCGTTGCATAAACTCACCAGCAGCGGTGCTTGGATAGGCCGCCCCATCGAAATGTCAGGTAAATTCCCTTTACAACTTGAAGCGTCAGGAGAAATCCAGCAACATCTGCAGGACTGGCCCCTGAATCAGGCGGTTAAGGTATTATGCCCTTATCGTCTGGACGATACTGAAGCCACCCGCAAGCAGCATGAAGACCTGATTATGCAGTTGGATGCTGCCTGTCGTATTACTGGCCACCAATGGTTGCTGGAAATTATTACCGCACGCGATAGTGGCCCCGACTTTGAGCAAGTGCCCACTATAATGCAACGTTTTTATAGTTTGGGGGTAAAACCCGATTGGTGGAAGTTGGAGCCAGGCCCAAGTGATCATTATTGGCAGGCTGTTGGTAGTGTTATAGATAAGCATGACAGCTACTGTCAGGGAGTGATCGTATTGGGTCTTGATGCCAGTATCGAACAAATCACCGTGGCCTTTGCCAGTGCAGCACAGCAGCCTTGGGTAAAGGGCTTTGCCATTGGCCGCACCCTGTTTGGTGAAGCTGCGCAGGCATGGCTTGAGGGTACTATGGATGATGCTCAGGCCATAGCCTTTATGCGTGAGCAATACCGTTTAACCATTGATGCCTGGGATCAGGCAATAAACAAGAGAAGATAGCTATGCAAACTGTGCGTCTAACAGCTGCCCAGGCTTTGGTTCAGTATTTGGTGAATCAATATATAGAACTGGATGACGGGGCAGAATTGCCTTTATTTGCCGGTGTCTGGGCCATCTTTGGCCATGGCAATGTGGCTGGTATTGGTGAGGCCCTGTATCAGGTCAAGGAACAACTGCCGACCTATCGCGGGCATAATGAGCAATCCATGGCATTGGCGGCCATTGCTTTTGCCAAGGCACGACAGCGCCAACAGATAATGGTGGCTACCTCATCCATTGGTCCGGGTGCCACCAATATGGTGACCGCGGCGGGTGTGGCCCATGTCAACCGCTTACCCGTATTGTTACTGCCGGGCGATGTATTTGCTTCTGGCCAACCCGACCCGGTGCTACAGCAGGTCGAAGACTTTGCTGATGGCAGTGTCAGTGCCAATGACACCTTCCGGCCAGTGAGCCGCTATTTCCAGCGTATTACCCGTCCCGAACAGCTTATTCAAGCACTGCCCAAAGCCATGGTTGCCCTTACTGATCCAGCCTTATGTGGCCCAGTGACACTGAGTGTTTGTCAGGATACTCAGGCCATGGCCTGTGACTATCCCGAGCATATGTTTGATAAACGCGTATGGCGCTTGCGTCGTCAAGGGCCTGATAAACAGGAATTGCAACAGGCAGCGCAACGGTTACTGCAAGCCAAACGCCCCTTGCTTGTGGCTGGTGGAGGTGTGCGCTATTCACGGGCTGAAAATGCCCTGCAGGCCTTTGCTGAGCGGCATCAGATTCCCGTAGTGGAAACCCAGGCCGGTAAATCCAGCTTATTGGCTAACCACCCTCTGAATGCGGGTGCGGTTGGTGTAACGGGGGTCACCAGTGCCAATACTTTGGCCGTAGAAGCGGATGTGATATTGGCTGTGGGCACCCGTTTGCAGGATTTTATTTCCGGCTCCAATACCCTGTTTAAAGGCCAAATCATACAGTTAAATGTGCAACCTATGGACGCGGTAAAATACCGTTCTCAAAGCTTGCTGGCTGATGCTAGAAGCGGTTTACAGTCTCTGTCGACTGAACTGCATGGGTACGCTTCCCCCAATGTCTGGCAACAACGAACAAGTTCACAAATAGCCGCTTGGGCTGAGACTTGTGAGGATATTTTGCCTGCTGCAGATGACCATACTATCCCTTCCGACGCTCAGGTAGTGGCGGCCGTGAATAGCAGTGTGGCTGACCATGCCATTGTGGTGGCAGCGGCTGGTAGTTTGCCCGCTGAGCTACATAAACACTGGCGTGCAGGCGCCGTGGGTGGTTACCACCTGGAGTATGGTTATTCCTGTATGGGCTATGAAATTTGCGGTGGGGTCGGGGTCAAGTTGGCTAGCCCCGAGCGCGAGGTCGTGGTGATGGTGGGCGATGGCTCCTATATGATGATGAACTCCGATATAGCCACTGCCGTCAGCATGGGCCTGCAGATGACCATTGTGGTACTGGATAACCGGGGCTTTAGCTGTATTAACCGTTTGCAGATGGCTACTGGTGGGGCCAATTTCAACAATCTGTTGGAACATACCTATAACCAGGGCCTGGCTGCTATTGATTTTGCCGGTCATGCCCGAGCTATGGGTGCTCAGGCTTGTCATGCGGCCAATATTGGTGAGTTAAAACAGGCTGTTATGGCAGCTCGTGAGCATCAAGGTGTTAGCGTGGTAGTGATTGATACAGATCCCCTGCATGCTTCTCCCGGTGGTTGTTATTGGGAGGTAGAAGTGCCCGCCGTATCGCCACGCGCAGAAGTAGTTGCTCAGCATCAGGAGTGGGTATCACGTCGTAAGCAGGAACGGGGCTATTAAGCTATGTCGAAACTATTACAGAAACCTGCTAACGGGCACCAGCGCCATAATATCACCCCGACCTCAGCTGGTTGGCAGTATGTGGGCTTTGCCCAATATGACCTAACGACAGGTGAGCAGCTAACTTGTCAGCAGGATGGTCGTGAACTGTGTGTGGTCATTCTCACTGGACGCGCTGATGTAACAGTGGGCGAGCAATGCTGGTCTGCCATTGGCGGCCGGGATGACCTGTTTGCCGATCAACCACCGGCAGCTGTCTATGTGCCGGCTGGCGAAAAGGCAGAAATTAAGGCTACACAGACCGCTGAAGTTGCCGTATGCAGCGCTCCCGGCACTGGCAATAGTGGCCCAGCGCGCTTAATCGACCCAGCTACTATGTCACAGGAAGTGAGGGGAGAAGGCACCAATACACGCTATGTGCGTAATATTTTGCCGGAAACAGAACCGGCTGATGGTTTGCTGGTGGTGGAAGTGGTGACACCGTCTGGGCATTGGTCATCTTACCCACCCCATAAACATGATCGAGATGCCAGTCCAGCCGAAACCTTGCTGGAAGAAACCTATTATCATCGTTTGCAACCAGCTACGGGCTATGTGCATCAACGGGTTTATACGGATGATCGCAGTCTGGATGAAACCCTGTCGGCTGAGGATGGTGATGTGGTGCTGGTACCACGTGGTTATCATCCCGTAGGCGTGCCCCATGGTTATACCAGTTATTACCTTAATGTAATGGCAGGACCACTGCGGGAATGGCATTTTTACAACGACCCGGATCATGAGTGGATGCTGTCTTAATAGTTGGGCAGCCATAATGGGTATAAGTATTACTAGTAAAGAGCAATTAATATGAAGCTGAAATTTGGCATGTCCCCCATCTCTTGGTCGAACGATGATTTGCCTGAATTGGGTGGCGACACATCTTTGCAGACCTGCTTACGCGAAACGCGTTTGGCAGGTTATACGGGCACTGAAACAGGGGGCAAGTTTCCCCGTCAAAAAGAGGCACTGGGCAAGGTGCTTAAAGAACACGATTTACAACTTATTTCCGGTTGGTATTCGGGGCAGTTATTACATATTAGTGCGGAACAGGAAATCGCCAATATTCGCCAGCAGCTGCACCTGTTTCGGGACTTGGGTGCCGCCGTGCTGGTATATGGGGAAACCTGGCAAACCGTGCAAAATGTGCGTAATGCCCCCCTGTGTGACAAGCCCGTATTACCCGAATCCGAGTTTGCCGCCTATGGTGAACGGCTAACCAAGGTAGCTGAGTTTTGTGCCAGTGAAGGTGTTCCCTTGTCGTTCCATCACCATATGGGGACAGGCGTAGAAACCGAACGGGAGCTGGATCTGATGATGCAAAATACCGGTGATGCAGTGGGTTTGCTGGTGGATACGGGCCATTTGGTATTTGCCGGTGGCGATTTGCTGGCTGTGGTAGAGCGCTATGGCTCGCGTATAAACCATGTGCATACCAAAGATATTCGTGCCGATATTCTGGCCACCGTTGATCCTACTAAAGATTCCTTTTTGGACTGCGTATTGCGTGGTGTATTTACTGTGCCTGGTGATGGCATGATTGATTATGGACAGTTTATGCAGGCTCTGGCAGCCCACAACTATGAAGGTTGGGTAGTGGTAGAGGCGGAGCAGGATCCGGCTCAGGCCGACCCCTACCAATATGCTTGCATGGGCTATCAGGCCTTACACCAAGCAGCCACAGCGGCAGGTTACACAATAACCAACTAAGCGAGAACCTGAATGATAAAATTAGCGCTATTTGGTGCCGGCCGTATTGGTCATATTCATGGTCATAATGTGGCGGCCCACCCGCAAGCCGAGCTGGTGGCCTTGCATGACCCCTATCAAGCCAACGCTGACAGTCTAAGTGCAGCCCTTGGCTGTAAGTCTATGACTGCGGCTGAGATTTTTGCCGACCCTGCCATTGATGGCATCTTGGTATGTTCAGCAACCGACACCCATGCTGACCTGATCGAGCAGGCCGTGGCGGCAGGTAAACATGTGTTTTGTGAAAAACCCATTGATCTATCTTTGGCACGGGTACAGCAGGTGCTGGCGAAAATAAATAGCAGTGATATCACCTCTATGGTGGCCTTTAATCGCCGCTTTGATCCTGACTTCGCCCGTCTACAGCAATCTATTGCTGCTGGCGATATTGGCAGGGTGGAAATGGTAAGCATTATTTCCAAAGACCCGTCACCTCCGCCTATCGATTATATTAAGGTGTCAGGCGGCTTATTTCGCGATATGACCATTCATGACTTTGATATGGCCCGTTTTCTGTTGGGCGAGGAAGTGGCACAGGTGACAGCTCAGGCATCCTGTCAGGTTGACCCTGCGATTGGGGCGGCTGGTGATGTTGACACGGCTCTGGTGACATTACGCACAGCAACTGGCAAGTTGGCGCAGATTTCCAATAGCCGTCGAGCTAGTTTTGGCTATGATCAACGGTTTGAGGTTCATGGTAGTCAGGGCATGCTGACAGCAGGCAATATTAATGAACATAGTATTACCAGCTATACGGATCAGGGCGTTAATGCTGCCAAGCCCATGCACTTCTTTCTGGAGCGTTATAAGCAGGCTTACAAGGCTGAACTGGACGCCTTTATTGGGGCACTCAAGGGTACCGAGGTGACCTTGCCCAGCATGTATGATGGCCTGCAGGCCCTGCGTCTGGCGGAGGCCGCCATACTGTCGGTGGCGCAAGGTAAAACCATTCAACTAAACACGATAGGGGATTAGCGTTATGGCTAATATGTCAGCCTTTACAGCCAGCATGGAAAACCGCAATAGAGCACAGGATTACCCTTATGCGGCTGATTGGCAGGCTCATATTCCTATCTACGATGGCGACCAACTGCGTGCCATAAGCCCCACCGAGCGGGCGCAGGTGCGGGCTGAATGGGCCCAGTGTTGGCAGCATCAGGCGGGTGTTATCGTGGTGCGTAAACTGTTTGCCGAAGCCCCCGTGGTAGATGCCATGACCAAGGTCTATGACCAGTTATTGCAGGCTCAGGAAGCCACTCAGGCAGAGCATAATCTGGGTGATCACTTTGCCCCTATGGGCGCCAATGGGCGGGTTTGGAACTGTTTGGAAAAGGCTGCTGTATTAGCCCCCCAAGCCTTTATTGACTATTACTCAAATCCACTCTTGGCCGAGGTGTGCGAAGCCTGGCTGGGGCCGGACTATCAACTTACATCACAGGTGAATCTGGTTTATCCGGGGGGAGCAGCACAGCAACCCCATAGGGACTATCATCTGGGCTTTACCACTGATGCCGAAGTGGCACGTTACCCATTGCACGTGCAGGTTATGTCCGCCATGCTGACCTTGCAGGGTGCTGTGGCCCATGTGGATATGCCCATAGAATCTGGCCCCACTATGTTGCTACCCTATTCCCAACGTTATGATGCCGGCTATGGTCTGTATCGAGATCCTGACTTTATGGCCTATTTTGCCGAATATGCCGTGCAATTGCCCCTGCAAAAAGGCGACGGAGTATTCTTTAACCCTGCCCTGATGCATGCTGCGGGGGCCAATGTGTCCACTGACGTTAAACGGATGGCTAACTTGTTGCAGGTGTCCTCGGCCTTTGCCAAGCCCATGGAAAGCCTTAACCACCAGCATATGCAACTGGCTTGTTATCCCCATCTGGCCAAGGCAGACCTGACCGAGCAGCAACTCTTGGCCGTGGCCAGCGCCATCAGCGATAACTATCCCTTCCCCACCAATCTGGACCGAGACCAGCCCGAAACCAGCTTAAGACCCCACAGTGGTCGCGATATTCTGCTTCAGGCCGTTGCGCAACAATATTCCCTGCAAGACTTTAGCAAGGCCCTGCAACAGCTACACTGGCGCAAGCAGAGTAGCTAGCCTGTTATGCAACCCGGGCATGGCCCGGGCTTTCCCGCAGTAAAAAACCCCTGCCGCCGCCATTACGCCCAGTCTATTGCCTAGCTTGGCCCAGAGCCACATGCTTATCATTGCTACCCTGCCATTGTATATAAGACACAGTTGCAGAATGATGGTGAAAGATTCACGATTTTTTGAAATTGGCTAACCGGTAAAATCCTGCAAGCCTGCTATGCTTAAGGGTATAGGGCGTGCTCGGCGATTGCCACAGAAATTAAAGTGCTGGCACGCTAATTATTATGATGCCGTCGGGCGTCATAAACATACTGTTATGTGCTTATAAACAAGAGAACATTCCATGCCTGTCATTTTAATTGTTTTATTTATTACTTCCGTAATACCGGTTTTTCTTGCAGTATTAAATGCATGCCTTAGATATAAAGAGTTTGGTG
>JASMLZ010000013.1 GCA_030748435.1 Gammaproteobacteria bacterium
GCAACGAAACAGGGTTGGCACGCCCCACCAATAGAGGCACTGCATAAAGGCTTCCTGATCCTCGGGACGGTATTCTTTTTCATTCATTGTACTGTGTTCCAGATTAGATTTATTGTTATTGCTAGGGGCGAGTTTATAAGAGCCTATTGATGGTGACCAGAGGCTGGTTTGAAAATATTAGTGAATACAAGGCTCAGAACAAGCTATTGTTTGCTGGCTAGTGGTCAAAAGATAGATAACGTGATGTTATTTATCTGTACAAAAAGTTGTTTGTAGTATCTGTTTTATTGGTATATCTTTTGTTTTTTGTAAATTAGTTGATATGCTTAGTCAATAAGAATAGGGGCTTAAATAATAAAGCTATGCAGTCAATCAACTTGATCTTAATCTGTTTTACTCAATAGTATGTCGTTTTTAATTAAACAATATGTCGTAAATAATAACTGATCTGTCATGACAATATGAGATTCTTAGGTACGCTAAAGGATATGAATATTAGATTTGGCAATAAAGGTACAAACTAGAGGTAAAAAAATTTTTGATTTCAATATTTGACTCTGTCAAATATGCTGATGAATGCTCATCACAACGCTATGCGTTAACAATAAAAATATAGCCGCAATGTGGCTGATAGATTTTTAATAATTAATAATGATAATAAAATCACGAGGAATACTTCATGACTAAATTAACTATCAATGGCAAGCCACTGCATCCTGCAGTGGAAATGTATAAAAATGAGTTTCTGGAAGGCAAACTGTCGCGTCGTGAGTTCTTTGCACGGGCCTCAGCCTTGGGTGCTACAACAGCTGCTATCTATGGCATGGCTGGCCTTGTTGCTCCAGTTGCTTCTGCCGCCGCCAGTAAGGGTGGCACTTTGCGTATTCAGCAAGAAGTGCGGGCCTTAAAAGACCCACGTACCTTTGACTGGTCTCAAATTGCCAATTTTACTCGTGGTTGGCTGGAGTATCTGATCCAATACAACAGTGATGGTACCTTTGAAGGTCGACTGATTGAAAACTGGGGTGTTAACAAGGGTGCTACCGAATACATTCTGAAAGTACGTAAGGGAGTGAAGTGGAGCAACGGTGATGACTTTACCGCTGACGACGTGGCTCGCAATATTGAAATGTGGTGTGACAAATCTGTAGAGGGTAACTCTATGGCCGGTCGTATGGCTTCCCTGATCGATTCTGATACAGGTAAGGCTCGAGCTGGTGCCATCGAAGTAGTTGGCAAACATACTGTACGTTTGAACCTGCCGGCTGCTGATATTTCCTTGATTCCTGGCATGGCTGACTACCCAGCTGCCATCGTACACAAAGATCACACGCCAGAAACCATGTTGACCAATCCTATTGGTACTGGCCCCTATACTCCGGAGTCTTTGGAAGTGGGTGTGAAGGCCGTATTGGTTAGAAATGAAGGCCACAGCTGGTGGGGTGAAGGTGCCTATCTGGATCGTATTGAATATGTGGACTATGGTACTGACAGTGCAGCTATTCTGGCTGGAGCTGAAGCCGAAGAATTCGATATGACCTATGATATTGCCGGTGAATATATTGATATCTTTACTGGTTTGGGCTGGAATGAGTCTGAAGCAGTAACCGCGGCTACTATCGTTATTCGTCCTAACCAAATGGCTGAAGTAGATGGTATGAAACCATATGCTGACAAGCGTGTGCGTCAGGCTCTGGCTATGGCGACAGACAACGCTGTGTGTTTGGAATTGGGTTACTCCGGTCGTGGCCAGCCTGCCGAAAACCATCATGTGTGCCCCATTCACCCGGAGTATGCTCAATTGCCCCCACAGAAGTTTGATCCAGCTGGCGCCAAGGCGCTGATGGATGCAGCGGGTATGGGTGACTATGAGCACGAATTGATTTCTATCGATGATGACTGGCGTCGTAATACCACTGATGCGGTAGCTGCGCAATTGCGTGAAGCAGGTATCAAGGTGAAACGTACCATTCTGCCAGGTTCCACTTTCTGGAATGACTGGGCCAAGTTCCCATACTCCTCCACCAACTGGAATATGCGTCCTTTGGGTGTGCAGGTATTGGCTCTGGCTTACCGTTCTGGTGAAGCATGGAACGAAGCTGGTTTCTCCAATGCTGAGTTTGACTCCCTATTGTCCGAAGCGATGGCAATCGCTGATGCCGATAAGCGTCGTGTAGTAATGGCCAAGATTGAAGCTATTATGCAGGACGAAGGCGTTGTCATCCAGCCATATTGGCGTTCTCTGTACCGCCACTATGTGGATGGTCTGGTGGGTGCGGAAATGCATCCGACCTTTGAAATTCACGTGCACAATATTGGTTGGGCATAGAGTGAATCACAGGGCTGCTTTGGCAGCCCTGCTAGTTTTTAACGAGGCAGGTTTATACCTGCCTCGTTTGTTATAGCGGTAAGTAAATGTTGCAGCCTGAAATGCGTAATCTTTAAACAATACGCCGCTTGCAACGCTGAAGTAGGAACAACTATGTTGGCTTTTATATTTAAACGTTCAGGGGTTATGTTATTGACCGCATTATGTCTGACGTTTGTGGTGTTCTTTTTGACCAATCTACACCCTAATTTAGAGAAGTTGGCCAAAGCCGAAGGCAGTATGCGTATGTCTGATGAGCAGGTGCAAAGCTGGCTCGATACTCGTGGTTATACTCAACCGCTTTTGGTACGTTATGGAGAGTGGCTGGGTGTTATGCCCAGTTATCGCTACACCAAGCCAGATGGCAAGGTGGTTGGGCGCTGTATTAAACCGGCTATGGACCCGGCAGTTGCCCCCCAGTATTGTGGCGTCTTGCAGGGTGAGTTTGGTTTGTCCAGTGTATTTAAAGACGAAGTGTCCACTATTGTGAGCAAGCGTCTTGGCCTTACCGGTTGGCTTATGTTATTTGTGATGTTGTTGATGGTGCCCATGGCCCTGGTTATTGGTGTTTTGGCCGGGATGCGTGAAGGTTCTAAGCTAGACCGCAGTTTGTCAACTTTCTCCATTGCCACCACAGCGACCCCTGAATATGTATCGGGTGTTATCTTTATCGTTATTTTTGCCAGTTCGGCAGTTGGTTTGAAGTGGTTTAAAGGTTCCTCTGCATCGGCTATGGATACCATTACCTTTGCTAACTTTACTCTGCCTGTATTGACCATGGCCTTCTACGGTATGGGTTATATCGCGCGTATGACCCGTGCCTCTATGGCAGAGGTCATGACGGCACAATATATTCGTACAGCTCGCCTAAAGGGTGTCAGCTTCCCCAATATTGTGATGAAGCATGCTCTGCGCAATGCGCTTATTGCCCCTTTTACCGTGATTATGCTGCAGTTCCCTTGGTTACTGACCGGGGTGGTCATTGTCGAAACCTTGTTTAACTACAAAGGTTTTGGCTGGGTATTGGTGCAGGCTGCCAGTAACAATGATATTGAATTGTTATTGTCTTGCTCTGTGGTTGCGGTATTTGTCGTGTTAGTAACCCAGTTGATTTCTGACATCGGTTACGTGTTCCTTAATCCACGTATCCGTATTAGCTAAGAGGGCAAATAATGAGTTCGTTAACTGCATGGGAAATTGCCCTACAGATTATTTTTCAATTCACTTATGTGTGGATTGCTCTGGCCGTTACTTTGGCGGCTTCTATATACTATAAAGACCGTCTGGGACTTTATGGCCACTTATTCGATAGCCGGGTTGGCACAGTCGGCCTGTTGTTGGTGCTATTCTGGGTATTTACGGCTATTTTTGCTGATTTGATTATTACTCAGGATGCTTTGGCTCAGGTTTCAGGCATGAAGAACAAACGCCCAGGTACCCCAGTGCGTGGTCTGGAAGGCGCCTACTATCTGTTGGGTGGAGATAATTTGGCGCGGGATATTTTTTCGCGCATGGTGATGGGTAGTCGTTCTGTTTTGACTATCGCACCAGCCGCCACAGCCTTTGCTTTTATGGTGGGTATTACTTTGGGCTTGCCGGCTGGCTTTCGCGGTGGCAGGCTAGATACCAACTTGTCTTTTTTGGCTAATTTGGTCTTGGCTTTCCCGGTTATTCTGCTGTTCTTCCTGTTGGTGACGCCAGAGATTCGTTCTACGGGTGTACCCATTTATTTGGCAGCAGTATTGTTTCTATTTCCAGTTATCTTCTTTGTGGTCTTGTTCCAGTCACGGTTTTATACACAGCCTATGAAACGCAACTTGTACGTTGGCGTGACTTTGGTATTAGGTTTATGGGCCTATTCTGGGCTAGCCTTTAATGCTGACCCTTTGGGTGTGTTCTATATGGAACCTAACCTGCTCAATATCTTTGTGTCTGTGGTGTTTGTTAACTCGCCAACTGTATACCGTATTGTACGTGGTTTGACTATGGATATTAAAACCCGTGACTATGTGGCAGCTGCCCAGACTCGCGGTGAAGGCCCCTGGTATATTATGTTGTGGGAAATTCTGCCTAATGCTCGAGGCCCATTGATTGTCGACTTTTGCCTGCGTATTGGCTACACCACCATACTTTTGGGTACGTTGGGTTTCTTTGGTTTGGGTGTCAGCCCGGAGAGTCCGGACTGGGGCATGACTATTAATGAAGGTCGTAAATTGCTTTCCATCTACCCACATTTGGCTATTCCTCCGGCTTTAGCCTTGATGTCATTGGTGTTGGGCCTGAACTTGCTGGCTGATGGCCTGCGCGAACAATCTTTGAAAGACTAAGGGGATAGAGTTATGCAAAAGTGGGATTATGATGGCCCTATCCTGGAAATTGACAACCTGTCTATTAGTTTCTTTACCCGCATTGGTGAAATTCCTGCGGTTATGGACTTCTCTTGCAAGGTTGAGAAGGGCAAGGCCGTAGGTCTGGTTGGTGAATCCGGGTGTGGTAAATCTACCGTGGCCTTGGGTGTGATGCAAGACTTGGGGGTCAATGGCAAGATCGTTGGTGGTAGCATCAAATTCAAGGGCCAAGACCTGAACGCTATGAGCGATGAAGAGCTGCGTGATATTCGTGGATCTGAAATCGCTATGATTTATCAGGAGCCAATGGCTTCTTTGAATCCGGCCATGAAGATCGGTAAACAGCTGATGGAGGTGCCCATCATTCACGAAAAGGTGAGTGTGGAAGAAGCCAACGCACTTGCCTTGCAGGTGGTCACCGATGTAAAGCTACCGGATCCAGAGCGTATTCTAAACAGCTATCCACACCAACTTTCTGGTGGTCAGCAACAGCGTATAGTGATTGCTATGGCGCTAATGTCCAAGCCTTCTTTGCTAATACTTGACGAACCAACAACGGCTTTGGATGTGACTGTTGAGGCTGGGATTGTGGCGTTGGTAAAGGAGTTGGGAGAGAAGTATGGTACCTCCATGCTGTTTATTTCTCATAACCTTGGTTTGGTATTGGATACCTGTGATGACATCTGTGTGATGTATTCTGGTGAAGCGGTAGAAACCGGGCCTATTGCAGCGGTATTTGACAAGATGCGCCATCCATATACGGAGGCACTATTTCGCTCAATTCCTTTACCTGGCGCAGACAAGAACGCCCGCCCACTGGTGGCAATTCCAGGTAATTTCCCATTGCCTCATGAGCGTCCCGATGGCTGTAACTTTGGTCCTCGCTGTAATTATTTTGCTGCTGGGCAATGTAATAATGGTGTCATCGAGATGGTTGATGTGGATATTGCTAATAACCACATGTCGCGTTGTCTGAAAGTGACGGAGATTGATTGGGATGCACCTATTGCCGCCGCCGCAAATGTTGAAGTACTTGAGCCTGGGCGCACTGTGCTCAAGATTGCTAATCTGCGTAAATATTATGAAGTAGCTGCTAGCGCCTTATTTGGCGGTGGTGAAAAGCGTGTAGTGAAAGCCAATGAAACTCTGACTTTTGAGGCGCGTGAAGCAGAAACCTTGGCTATAGTAGGCGAGTCTGGTTGTGGTAAATCTACCTTGGCGAAGATGTTGTTGGGCCTCGAAACGGCCAGTGATGGTACTATTGAAATGAACCATCACAATGTTGAGCAGGTGCCAATCGAAGAGCGTAATGTCGAGACTATTTCGTCGATCCAGATGGTGTTCCAGAATCCATTTGATACTCTTAATCCTTCCATGAGCGTAGGGCGCCAAATTATTCGAGCGCTGGAGGTATTTAAGATAGGAGTGGATGATGCTGACCGCGAACAGCGTATGCTGGAGTTGTTGGATCTGGTTAAACTGCCCCGTGAGTTTGCCAAGCGTATGCCACGTCAGCTATCCGGGGGCCAGAAGCAGCGGGTGGGTATTGCCCGTGCCTTTGCCGGTAATGCACAAATAGTGGTGGCAGACGAACCTGTATCGGCACTGGATGTATCGGTACAGGCTGCTGTTACTGACCTGTTGATGGAATTACAGCGCAAGAACAAGACGACGATGCTGTTTATCAGTCATGACCTGTCTATTGTGCGTTATATCTCTGACCGGGTAATGGTTATGTATCTGGGCCATGTAGTGGAAATGGGCACCACTGATCAGGTATTTGCCCCACCTTATCATCCTTATACAGAGGCGTTGTTGTCTGCTGTGCCGATTGCCGATACCAGCATTGCACGTGAGAGTATTGTGCTTAAGGGTGATATTCCGTCGGCGGTAAATCCACCTTCTGGCTGTCCTTTTCAGACTCGTTGTCAGCATAAGGACAAGGTTGGCAAGATTTGTGAGAGCGAATTACCGCCTTTGCGAGTATTGGCTGATGGGCATGAAGTCAAGTGCCATATGTCCGACCATGATATGGCAGCTATGACTCCGGTGATTAAATTGGCACAGGCTGAGTAGTTCTTGTCTGGTGTATAAAAAGCCGGTTCTATATAGAATCGGCTTTTTTGTTAATGTGGAAAATCTCGCCTTTTGCCTATTTTGTTGCTGGTTGGTGGCGCTGTTCCCGCTGCCATATATAGAGCCCGGCCAATAAAATAATGACAGAGCCAACAATGGTGTAGTTGTCTAGTTGCTCACCAAAAATCATCATACCGGCCAGGATACCAAAAAATAAACGCGTGTAACGGAAAGGGCTGACCGCTGACAATTCGCCAACGCGCATGGCTTTAGTGATGATAACAATAGAAAAGCTGGCCAGTGTTATCAGGCCAAAAAGGTATCCCCATGCTATAAGTGGGGGCCAACTTGGTGCTGGTTCAAACAGCATAAATCCCAACCCGGCAAAAATCTGTGCGATAGTGCCAAACACTGCCAGGCGCACGGAAGAATGGTGACTAGCCGCCAAGCGTGAGCCAATATCACGTATGCACATGCCTACCACGGCTGCCACTGCAAATAGCGAGAATATATCAAAACCGTCGGCGCCCGGGCGAACAATAATTAACATACCACAAAAACCCATAATCACAGCACTAAGACGATGTATACCGACCTTCTCACCTAAGAATACTAATGAGAACAAGGTGAGCAATATGGGCAGGGTTTGAATAATAACGGTCACTGCTGTAAAAGAAGAGTAGGTGAGAGCCAAAACCATAAACACCGTAGCCACTATCTCCCCAACGGTGCGCAGCATAACGGCAGGTTCCAATATAGCATTGCTTAACAAAGGCTCCCCTTTGCGTGCCAGCATTAACCAAAACAGGGCGGTGCCCCCAAGCCCTAAAGCCAGAGTGATTTGACCCGTGGATAGATATTCAGATGCCATTTTCAGGTTGGCATCAGCCAAAGTAAAACCAGCCATGCTGAGGGTCATCAAAAGCATGCCTGTTAAGTTGTCAGATAAAGCCTTCATGAGAAATTGTACTGCTTGTTGGAAAGCGCCAGCCTAACTCGCATAGGCCATAAAAGCGAACAATATTTTGAAAAATTGTGGGGAAAACGGCTTTCTATGGTGATACTTAATAAAGGCCTTGGCAATGCCCTTTATTGTTACTCCAGCTATGGTGGTGGGGCGCTGGATTGACGCACCACTAATTTGACTTCAACTTCAGTATTGGTGGCGGGGTGTTCACCAGCCAAGACATCAATTAAGTATTGGGCAGCTTTTTCACCCATGCTTTTAAACGGGATATGCATGGTAGTCAGACGTGGTGTTAGATTGGCGCTCAAGGGCAGGTCATCAAAGCCGGTAATAGAAACTTGTGCAGGCACTTGAATGCCTCGGGCTTGGCATTCCAGTAGTGCGCCTGTGGCCAGTACATCATTGAGGCATATTATAGCACTGGCTGGGTTGGGCTGGGCCAGTAGCTGTCGACAGGCCTGACGACCAGCATTAATATCGTAGGGGCACTGTTTTATTTGTTGTTTATCCAGACTGATGCCATGTTGGCTGAACAAAGCCATTATGCTGCGTAAGCGATCCTGTACACGATCGTTACCGGCAGCGATACCACTAATGATAGCAAATTCACGATGACCTAAATCCAATAAATATTGGGGTGCCAGAATGGCTGCTTTGGCGTTGTCAAAGCCAACGCAAGGATGTTGAGGGTCCTGGCGATAAGCCCAGGTTTCCACATAGGGTATATTGCGTTGCGTCAAGAGTTCATAGACTAGTGGGTCATGGGTAAAGCCGACTAACATAATCGCATCTACCCCGCGCTCAATAAGGGTACGCACCTGAGCTAATTCTTGTTGCGGATCATAGCCAGAGGTGGTGAGCATCAAACTGAGGTTGGCACTATTGATGGTATTTTCAAAGGCTTCAATGCCATCGGCAAAGATGGCGTTGGAAAGTGTGGGAATCACGGCGCCAATAGTACCCGAGCGTTTACTGGCCAGCGCCCGTGCTGCCGCGTCAGCCACATAATTAAGTTGTTGCATCACCGCCTGCACCCGTGCCCGCACTTCCGGCTTGACGTGATCGGGTTGATTTAACACTCGAGACACGGTAGCGGTAGATACCCGGGCTGCTTTGGCAACATCGGTTTGGGTGGCTGGTTTATTCATGTCTGATCAATATTAATTTAAGGTGCTGAATTTGGAGTGTAGCAAAAAATATATGTATGCGCTTACATTTTTTCATAAGAACAGCTTGTTTTGTAAATTTTTTTGGCATACTATTGAGAAATACAAAATGTAAGCGCATACATAAGGCGTATATTTAAAACCAAATTAACCATCTAAGGTGAACATACTTATGGCCATTACCTATGTTAAACGAGCCGCCAAATCTCCAGCCACAGGTGAAGGCGATACGCGTGCCATTGTGGCACAAATGTTGGCGAATATTGAGCAAGGTGGAGAAGACAGGTGCGCACAATATGCCCGTGAACTGGATCAGTTTAATGGCAATATTGTGGTCACTAGGGACGAAATCAGTGCAGCAGGGGAAAGGCTTTCCCAGCGTGTAAAAGATGATATTCGTTTTGCCCATGAGCGAGTTTCTAAATTTGCCCAGCATCAGCGCAACGCCCTTACAGACTTCGAGGTGGAATTATCACCCGGTTTGTGGGCGGGTCAGCGACAAATTCCCGTACAGACAGCAGGTTGTTATGTGCCCGGTGGGCGCTATGCTCACGTGGCCTCTGCGGTTATGTCCGTGGCCACGGCCAAAGCAGCGGGCGTTAAGCACGTTATTGCCTGCTCACCACCCAAACCCGGTGCTGGTGTGAACGATGCGATTTTATATACGGCAGACTATAGTGGTGCCGATACCATTCTGGCATTAGGCGGCGTGCAGGGTATTGCCGCTATGGCTTTGGGCTTGTATACGGGCCGGCCGGCTGATGTGCTGGCGGGCCCCGGTAACCGTTTTGTAGCAGAAGCCAAGCGTATGTTATTTGGACGCGTGGGCATTGATATGTTTGCCGGTCCCACCGAGATTGGCGTCTTGGCAGATGCCAGTGCCGATCCCCGCATTGTAGCTGGTGACCTAGTTGGACAAGGTGAACATGGTCCTGATTCGCCTATGTGGTTAATTAGCCTCGATATGGATTTAGCCAACAAGGTTATTGAATTGGTACCGGGTTTGATTGAGGCTATGCCGGAGCCTTCCCGTTCTGCAGCTCGCAGTGCCTGGGCTGACTATGCTGAAGTTGTGGTATGTGACACGCGCGCAGAAGCTGTGCAGGTGAGTGATACTTATGCTGCTGAGCATTTGGAAGTTCAGTGTGAAGATCTGGACTGGTGGGTGAACAATCTAACTAACTATGGGTCTTTATTTGTTGGTGAGGAAACTACTGTTACCTATGGTGATAAGTGCTCGGGCACCAATCATATCCTGCCTACCAAAGGCGCAGCACGTTATACCGGTGGTTTATCAGTTGGTAAATTTATCAAGACTGTGACTACCCAGCGTATGACCAAAGAAGCTAATCGTGAAGTGGGTGCAGCGGCGGCACGTATATCGCGACTGGAAGGTATGGAAGGTCACGCTCGCGCTGGTGATGATCGTTTACATAAATACTTCCCCGATGAGGAGTTTGACCTTGGTCGCTAGAGCACTGGAGGCATTTAGCCTGCAAGGTAAGGTGGCCATGATTACCGGCGCCTCCTCGGGTATCGGTGCTCAGCAGGCGCGGGCTCTAGGTGCAGCTGGTGCCAGGTTGATTCTGGTAGCGCGCAGCGAGGCAGGTTTGCAGGCCTTGCAGGCAGAGTTATTGGCTGACCGTATAGAGTCTACCTGTATACCGGCGGATCTGCTTGATGAACAGCAGTGGGACAATTTGGTGGCGCAGGCGCAGGCTTGCTATGGGCAGGTAGATATTCTCTGTAACACAGCGGGTGTGAACTTGCGTGAGCCGGCTGATCAAGTCAGCAGCAGTACTTGGGATATGACCCAAATGCTCAATGTCAAAGCGCCATTTATGTTGGCGCAAAAGTTGGTGCCAGCCATGCAAGACCGGGGTTGGGGGCGCATTATCAATGTTGCTTCCTTGCAGTCAAGCCGGGCTTTTGCCAATGGTATTGCCTACGGTGCGTCTAAAGGGGCAGTAGCACAGTTGACCAGAGCCATGGCCGAAGCCTGGTCGGCCAGCGGTATTGGCTGTAATGCCATTGCCCCGGGCTTTTTCCCAACAGCGCTAACCCAGTCCGTATATGAGCAGCCTGAACTGTTGGACCGCTTAGCCCAGCAGACGGCGGTGGGGCGCAATGGGCGCCTGCAAGATTTAGATGGCATTATGGTGTTTTTGGCCAGTCGTGCCGCAGATTATATTACTGGTCAGGTCATTTATGTAGACGGTGGGTTTACTGCCAAATAATGACCCAATAACCCCCTAGCAAGAGAACTTGGATGATGAAAGCGCTGGTTTATACAGATACTCAAGTCATGCAGTATCGTGATGAGCCGCAACCACAAGCAGGGCCTGATGAGGTCTTGTTAAGGGTCGCTGCTACGGCTATTTGTGGCTCTGATATGCATGCCTATCATGGTCTGGACGAGAGGCGTGTGCCGCCGCTTATCTTGGGTCATGAGGTGGCAGGCTATGTCACTGGCGGGGAGTTGGATGGACAGTTGGCGGTGGTGAATCCTTTGCTCACTTGCGGTCACTGTAATCATTGTTTGTCTGGGCGCACCAATCTATGTGCCAAGCGCGAGCTAATAGGCATGTATCTGGCTGGAGCCTATGCTGAATTTGTGGTGGTAAAAGCGGCTAGCCTAATGTTGCCCCAGCGCCCTGTTGAACCATGGATTGCCTGCTTAACCGAACCTACCGCTACTGCTTTGCATGCCATAGCGCTAATAGAGCGCATTAGCTATCGACCTATATCAGAGCAACGGGTATTGATAATCGGTGGTGGTGCTATTGGTTTGTTAGCAGCATTGGTATTGTCTGCCAAAGGGTGTTTTGATATTGATTTAGCTGAAACCAATGCCTTGCGGCGACAAACAGTGGTTGAGCAGAAGGTAGCACAGGTCTTCGACCCCTTGTCATCGGATGCGCCGGCCAAGGGCGCTTATGATGTGGTGATCGATTGTGTTGGTAGCGGGGCAACTCGGCGTATGGCATCAGAACAGGTGGCGGCAGGTGGTATTATCTCCCATGTGGGTTTGCAAAATGCCCAAGAGGGTTTGGATACCCGTCGCCTAACCTTGCAAGAAGTGACTTTTTTAGGCAACTACTGCTATACACAACAGGATATGCTAGCCTCATTGGATATGTTGATAGATGGCCGTTTGGGAGACCTAGCATGGGTACAAAGACGGGCGCTCAGCAGTGGTGCTCAGGCCTTTGATGATCTACATGAGGGCCGTGTGGCGGCGGCAAAAATTGTATTACACCCAGACACTATGTTTGGCTGATATAGGAGAGAGTAAATGAATAACAGTGAGCGCATATGGGCCTCATTAGCAGCTAATCAGGTAGATACTGTAACCTATTTGCCTTGTAATAAAATGAATGCCTTGATGGCCCACAAGCCAGACAGTATGACGGTTTGGGATATTACCAAGGAGTCGGCAGGTTTGGGGTTGTGTTTTGGTCGCAGTTTGGGCCATAAACGATCGGCCATGATGATTCAGAATACTGGCTTGGGTAATTTGGTAACGGAACTCTACACCTTGCAAAAGCTGTATCAGGTTGGCTTGCCGATCTTTGTCTCTTGGCGTGGCTATTATCAGGAACCCATTGAAGCGCAGATTATTTTTGGTGGCAAAGTAGAAGACTTGCTGCAAGCCATTGATGTCGAGTATCAGATTTTGGCAAAGGCTGAAGATCTGGATAATATCAATGCTGAAGTAGCGGCCTGTTTTGCTGATAACAAGGTAAAAGTATTTCTTATGTCACCAGAGTTATGGGAGCAAAATAGTGCTGATTTCCATACCTTTGGTCACCCTTGTATAGATCCTGTGACTGTAGATACCCCTGCCTACCAAGGCACACCAAGTGTTACTCGTCATGGGGCCATAGGCCAAATTATGCCCACTATTGCCGATGGCGATATTGTTTTGTCACAAATCGGCTTTCCGTCCAAAGAGGTTTATAACACCAGGGACCGTGATACCAACTTTTATATGCTGGGTGCTTTGGGTTCAGCCGTGGAAGTAGGTATTGGTTTGGCGTTATCAGTGCCTGATCGTCATGTGTATATTGTTGATGGTGATGGTTCCATGTTTTTTAACCCCAATCAGTTATTTGACCTGGCCAGTATGCAGCCAGAGAACTTAACCTTGATTTGTTTGGATAATGGCAGTTGGGGTTCTACGGGTAATCAGCCAACATTAAGCTCCCAAGGCTTTAACTTGTCAGGTATAGCGCAAGCCCTGGGCATTCAATCCCGGGTAATGACCGATGATGCAGCGACCATGCAACAGGCTTTGCGGGACAAGCAGCAGTTTGTTCATTACTTTATAGAGGCTGGTAATGACAAAGTAGGCGGTGAAATTCCATTGACGGCATTGTCCATAAAGCAACGGTTTATGGGCGCCATAGCCAGCTAATCAAACCCTCAGGAGAATAAATCATGCCGGCGGTTGCCAAGGCCCAGTGTATTGCTGATTTAAAACAACTGGCGCGCCGGCGCATACCTGAATTTGCCTTTGATTATATCGAAGAGGGCTGTAATGCCAATATTGCCATGCAGCGCAATCGCCAGGCTTTGGATCAGGTACAGCTGCAGCCTAGCTATACCAGCCCTTATACCGACCCGCAGTTGGCGGTAAATCTGTTTGGTAAAGACTACGACCTGCCTTTTGGTATCGCTCCTTTAGGTCTAACCGGTCTGGTTTGGCCTCAGGCTTCAGTTATGCATGCTAACACGGCAAAAAAGGCTAATATCCCCTTTGTGCTTAGTACCGTTGCCACTATTAGCATCGAAACGGCGGCCGCCCACGCCGGGGATAACTTGTGGTTTCAGCTTTATCCACCTGCTGATCGGGAGATTTGTTTGGATTTGTTGGCCAGAGCCAAAGCCGTTGGTTGTCAGAATTTGGTGGTTACCGTTGATGTACCAACACCCAGTCGGCGCATTAAGGCCTTGAAAAGTGGCCTTAGTGTGCCACCCAAAATCACTGCTTCGAGTGTTTGGCAATCCTGTAAACGACCAGCCTGGAGTCTGGCCACTGTGTATCAGGGTTTACCACAGTTTGCTAATTTAACGCCTTATATGGACAGTAAAACCATGGCCATGAAGGATGCTGCCGAGTTTATTCGTAGCACCTTGCGTGATGTAGTGGATTTGGCCTGGTTGCAATGGTTGCGAGAGCACTGGCACGGGCAGCTTATTGTAAAAGGTGTGCTTGGCACACATGATGCCAGAGCTGCTATGGAGGCGGGTGCCGATGGCATTATTGTCTCCAACCATGGTGGCCGACAGTTGGATGCGGCGCCAGCACCGGTAAGTATATTGGCTGATATTGTGCAGGCGGTCGATGCTGATGTCACCGTTATGGTCGATAGTGGCGTGGAGTCGGGTGTAGATGTGGCGCGGTATCTGGCCTTGGGAGCTCAGGCAGTGTTTGCCGGGCGTGCGTTTATGTATGGAGCGGCAGCAGGTGGTCAAGCCGGCAGTGACAGGTGTGCAACCTTATTGCAACTGGAGTTGCAGCAACTGCTGTCACAGTTACATTGCTGTTCTCCAACAGAGCTGCCCAGGCATTTGTTGCGATAGTCCTAAAAGTATTAAGTGTCGTCTAATTGGCGCCATAAACTCGTAATGTTAATGATTGAGTATGGCCTTATGTTTTGTGCCGCAGAGAATTTCTTAGCACCACATTAGTCCCTAGTTTAATGCTTTTTTGATCCAGCTTCCCAGCTCGAATATTGAGCAATAATTGCGCTGCGGCTTGGCCCATTCGGCGGTGAGGAACGTGCACTGTAGTTAAGGCTGGAGCAACTATTTCAGCTATCTCAATATCGTCAAACCCGGTAATAGAAATATCATCGGGCACATTCATATTCATTGCTTTTGCTTGCATGATAGCGCCTACTGCAAGTACATCATTGCTGCACATAATAACGCTTGGTCTATGGTGGTCCAGTTCCATCAATTCTTCAAAAGCTTGTCCAGCCTGTATTGCCGAGTAATTTGTCGGGCAGAATTTTACAATTAAACTGGTTTCATCTATTTTCTCAATGGCGGCCTGTGCACCAGAAATGCGGTCTTCTATACGATCATTGTAGGTTGTGGGGCCAGCTATGATAGCAATATGCCTATGTCCCATTCGTAATACTGTATTGGTTAATTCCTGCATGGCGAAATAGTTGTCAAAGCCAACATATATATGTTTTCTGTCCCAGCGATGGTTCCAGGCTATAACATGGGGGATATTGCGGCGCTCAAGAAACTCATAGGTCTTTTTTGGGCGTGCGGCACCTATTAGCAAAAGACCCTCCGCACCCTGGCTGATCAGGGTCTGAATATGCTCAAACTCCCGTTCCGGGTCATAGCCTGAAGTTGAAATTAACAGGGTAATTCCCGAGTTTGCCAATACCTCTTGAAAGGCCTGTATGCCACGGGCGAAAATAGCGTTTTCCATAGTAGGAATAATAGCTCCCATGGTTTTGGAACTATTGGAAGCCAGATACCGCCCACCGAAATTTGGGGTATACCCAAGTTCTTCAACTGCGACTTCAACCTTTTTTCTGGTTTCCTCTGACACCCTGTCGGGGGTATTTAAGCATCGGGAAACGGTGGCTGTTGACACGCCCGCCAGTTTAGCGACATCATCTACTTTGGGTTTTGATCGCGCTGTCATAAGGAGAATTCCTAGATCGTGAACATTTGATATTAAATACACATATTAACCCAAACATAGTGTACAAATAAAATTTATAATGTAAACGCTTGCATTATTAAATGTAAGCGGTTACATTTAATTGTTGCGAACTATAGGAGACTCAACATGAGGTGTTCAGGTTACAAGATAATCATTCTTTCATTCGGGTTGTTTTGTCTATATTTTGCCAACGTGCTAATTGGGTCAATGGGCATGACAGTATTATTTGCAGACGTACAAGAAATGCTGTTGCTGTGTTTGACTTGTATTATTTTTGTCATTGGTATATTGCGGCGTGAATTAGAAGTTGCCAGTAAATACACTTGTTCACAAAGTAATGTCCCAGAGGAGGAAAGTTGAGTATGAGTAATAATAAAAATAACTTGGAAATGCAGTCTGAAGAACGTCGTAACTTCTTGAAGTTATCCAGTATGGGAGCATTCACTGCGGCTATTGTTGCTGGTAGCGCGGGTGTTTTGTGGTCTGAAACTGCGGCAGCTCAAACAGCAAAAGAGGAAAAAGAAAGAGAAAAAGCAGCTGATCATGTTATGACTATAGCTACTGCTTATGTGCTTGGTGCATCACGTAGTTATCCCATATTGCAGTTGGACTTAAAAGAAAATATCCAAAATGCTACCAATGGTAAAGTATATGTGAAGCTGGCTCCAGGCGGTCAATTGGGTGCTGGGGGTGCATTGGCGCAAAAAGTTCAGGCAGGAACGATTCAGGCAGCTCAGCACTCTTTGTCCAACTTTGCACCCTTTGCCCCGGCAGTTGATTTGATTAACCTGCCATATTTCTGCGGTGCTAACCAGCGCTTTGTGAATTTGGTAAATTCTAATGCTTGGAAAAAACAGGTTCATCCTAAAATAGAAGCAAAAGGGTTTAAAGCACTGTTTTATGTGGTTATCGACCCCCGCGTTGTTGCCGTACGTAAAGGCGGTGCTGGTGCCGTTTTGTTACCAAGCGATTTGGAAGGTGTGAAATTCCGTGTTCCAGGTTCCAAGATGTTGCAGCAGTATTATCGCATGGTTGGTGCTAATCCAACCCCAGTCGCTTGGGGCGAAACACCTTCAGCTATAAAACAAGGTGTGGCTGACGCGCTGGATCCTTCGGTTGGTGCACTGTATGTGTTCGGCTTTAAGGACATTCTTAGCCATGTTACCTTTACTCAGGCTGTGCCTGATAGTCAGGTATATTCATGCAATCTGGAATGGTTTAATTCGCTACCCAAAGATGTCCAGGAAGGTATTGAGTTCGCTTCGGAAATCACTGCTGCTCAAAACCTGGCTAAAGTACCAGCCGCTCGTGGTTATGCAATGTCTGAGTTGGCGAAGTCCGGTGTGCAATTCCACTCTTTGTCCAACGATCAGTTGGCTCAATGGCAGGCAGCTGGTGGTTATCAGCGCTCTGAATGGGATCAATTCAAGACTGAATTAGCAGGCTCAATGTCTGTATTTAATCAGCTTGAAGATGGTGCTAACACGATGGGACGTTACTACGTTCATGATGCCTAGTCAGTCTTGCTAGTGGAAGTCGGAGGCAAATTTGACTTATGATGATTGCCTCCGACTATATCTGCTCCGCGTGCCGGCCTGCACGCAGTTGAATTATTCCCTGATCTGACGGTATGAATAAAATGTCCTTTATAAAAAAAATAGACAAC
The DNA here is from genome assembly GCA_030748435.1 of Gammaproteobacteria bacterium. Taxonomy (GTDB): domain Bacteria; phylum Pseudomonadota; class Gammaproteobacteria; order Pseudomonadales; family Balneatricaceae; genus Njordibacter. The sequence goes on from JASMLZ010000013.1 coordinate 17,286, forward strand.
AATTTAGAGCGATGGGCATTGCTGGTCTTTTACACCATCCTTGTAGTTACCATGGCAGTTGAAGTATTGCGTCGTGAAGTATTTTCCTATTCATCAATATGGGGTGAAGAAATCGTACGCTATTCCTTTATCTATTTAGCTTGGATTGGTGCTGCCTCAGCAGTGAGAGACCGGGCGCATATTCGTATAGATGTATTATTTCATTATGTCTCCCCCAGAATAAAAGCCGGTTTATATATTTTCGGTGATTTGGTAATGGCCATCATCGCGGTATTTGCTTTTTACTGGTCTTTCGAGACTGTTTCTGTTGCCTGGAAATACCAATCAGTAAGCCATGGATTGCGAGTGCCAATGGTATGGTTTTTTGCAGCGGTACCTGTTGGATTTGGTCTTATGATTTATCGATTAGCTCAGTCCTTGTTACGAGATATTGCCGATGTAAAAGCTGGTAATCCTGTTCATGAAGGCGAACAATTGTTCGATTAGGAGACCATAATGCTTTGGCAGAATTTACAACAGCAGTCAGTTGAATTGGGCTGGGATTTCTACGGTCCGGTTATTCTTTTTGTGTTACTTTGTGGTTTGGGTATACCTGTTTGGGCATCCATAGGCGCTGCGGCTATTGGTATGTTGATGTTGTCCGAGGTGTTGCCTTTATCCTTATTGGGCGAGTCACTGTTTGACGGTATCGATGCCTTTGCTTTGACGGCGGTACCTTTGTTTATACTCACCGGTGATGTATTGGTCCGTACCGGATTAAGTCGCAAATTCTTAGATGTGGCTGAGGCCCTGACTTGCTGGACCAAAGGCGGTTTTGGTTCAGCGACGGTATTGGTATGCGGCATGTTTTCTGCGATCTCTGGCTCTGACGCCGCGGGCGCTGCTGCGGTTGGCCGCATGACCATTGATCGTTTGGTGGAGTCAGGTTATCCGCGTCCTTATGCCTGTGCCTTGGTCGCTGCTGGGGCATGTACCGGAATCTTAATCCCGCCTTCTATTGCTTATATAATCATTGGTCTGGTGCTGGGTATTTCTGCATCTGTACTGTTTCAGGCGGCACTGATTCCAGGGGTTCTAATACTGACATCTATCCTGATTACCAATATCGTAATGAACCGCATATATGCCTATGAATCTGGCAGTGCGATAAGTTGGCAGGAATGGCTGTCGAATTTATTAATCTCTTTGAAACAAGGTTGGTACGCGTTTCTTGTGCCCGGCATTATCTTTTATGGTATTTTTTCCGGCCGCTTAACACCAACTGAAGCCGGTGCCACAGCCGTTGTTGTTACCATCATATTAGGATTTATACTTAAAACCATTCGATTTTCAGATTTTCCTTCTATGCTGGTTAGTTCGGCGCGGGTGAATGGTGTTATTCTGCCTATTATTGCTTTCTCGTTGCCACTTGCGCAGACTCTGGCTGCAATGGGCGTACCTCAGGGGTTTGTCTATGCCGTTACCTCAATAACAGAAAACCCATATTTGCTGATTTTGCTTATGGTAGCCATCCTGATAGCCGCGGGTTGCGTAATGGAGACAACACCAAATATCGTTATTTTGGCACCCCTGTTAAAGCCCTTGGCAGATGAGATAGGCATGAATGAAATTCAGTTCTGTGTGATGATGATTACTTCTTTAGGTGTGGGCTTTATTACACCACCATTGGGACTGAACTTGTTTGTCGTATCTGGGCTTACGGGCGAATCTATTTTAAAGATTGCCTCACGAGCAGTGCCTTATGTTTTCTTTATGTTGCTGGTGGTGTTGGTAATTGCGTATTACCCACCTTTGTCTACAACACTTCTGCCAGATATTTATAAGTAGATGCTAGTGTCATTGTATAAGCAATTATCAGGTAATTGAGGTTAGCTGTAATTTTGTTCAATATGAACGATTAAAAGTTAAGTAAATTCAAATAATTACAATCATACTGGCGCTGCTTGCAGCGCCTTTTTTATGTGCTTTATGGTGCCCACAAACTGGCCTAATGAATCAAATAATGTGGCTCTATGGTTACACATTGGCTTTGTTTAAACTGGACACACTAGTATAAAAAGCCTGCCCAATTTGATGGTTCAGGCGCCATTATTAACCATTAATTAGGTATATCAGTAATGAAAATGACCACAGAAGAAGCTTTTGTAAAAACCTTGCAGATGCATGGTATTGAACATGCATTTGGCATTATTGGTTCTGCCATGATGCCTATTTCCGATTTGTTTGATCGTGCTGGTATTGCTTTTTGGGACTGTGCCCACGAGGGCTCTGGTGGCATGATGGCCGATGGCTATACACGTGCCACTGGTAAGATGAGTATGATGATTGCTCAAAATGGCCCCGGCATTACCAACTTTGTTACGGCAGTGAAGACTGCTTATTGGAACCATACGCCACTGTTATTGGTCACCCCTCAGGCAGCCAATAAAACCATTGGTCAAGGCGGTTTTCAGGAAGTGGAGCAGATGGCTCTGTTTAAGGATATGGTTTGCTATCAGGAAGAAGTGCGTGATCCATCGCGTATAGCTGAGGTGTTGGACCGTGTTATTGCCAATGCTCATCGGGCTTCTGCCCCAGCGCAGATCAACGTACCCCGTGATATGTTTACCCAGGTGGTTGATATCGAGCTGCCAACCATGATTGACTTTGAGCTGCCTGCCGGTGGTGAATCTGCTGTTGCTGCCGCTGCCGATATGTTGTCTAGTGCCAAGGCGCCAGTAATCTTAAATGGTGCCGGTGTGGTCTTGTCTGCCGGTGGTATTGCTGCCTCCATGGCTTTGGCTGAGCGTCTGGATGCGCCAGTATGCTGTGGTTATCAGCATAATGATGCCTTCCCTGGCTCACATCCTCTATTTGCTGGTCCTTTGGGTTATAACGGTTCCAAGGCGGCCATGGAATTGATCCGTGATGCTGATGTGGTGCTGGCTCTGGGCACGCGTTTAAACCCATTCTCTACCTTGCCTGGTTATGGTATGGACTACTGGCCCAAGCAGGCTCGTATTATTCAGGTTGACCTGAAGCCTGAGCGCATTGGCTTAACCAAGGCCGTTAGTGTAGGTATCGTTGGTGATGCTGCCAAGGTTGCCAACGGCATTATGGCGCAGTTAGCTGCCACTGCTGGCGATGCTGATCGTGCCGCCCGTAAGGCGCGCATAGCTGATACCAAAGCTAACTGGGCAGTTGAATTGGCGGCTATGACCCATGAAGACGATGACCCGGGTACTACCTGGAACGAACGGGCCCGTGCGGCCAAGCCAGAATGGCTAAGCCCGCGTATGGCTTGGCGTGCTATCGAGTCCGTGTTGCCCAAAGAAGCGATTATTTCTTCTGATATTGGTAACAACTGCGCGATTGGTAATGCTTACCCAACCTTTGAACAGGGTCGTAAGTATTTAGCGCCCGGACTGTTTGGCCCTTGTGGTTACGGTTTGCCTGCCGTTGTTGGTGCTAAAATAGGCTGCCCTGATACACCAGTGGTCGGTTTCTCTGGCGATGGCGCCTTTGGTATTGCGGTAACGGAATTAACTGCTATCGGTCGTGAAGAGTGGCCTGCTATTACCCAGATTGTGATGCGTAATTATCAGTGGGGTGCCGAGAAGCGTAATTCCACTCTTTGGTTTGATGATAATTTTGTCGGTACGGAACTGGACGAAAACGTAAGTTATGCCGGTATCGCTCAAGCGTGTGGCTTACAAGGTGTGCAGGCGCGCACTATGGATGAAGTGAGTGCTGCTTTGAGCCAGGCTCTGGTCGATCAAGCGAATGGTAAAACCACTTTGATTGAAATTATGATTAATCAGGAATTGGGTGAGCCCTTCCGTCGTGATGCCATGAAGAATCCGGTACAGGTTGCCGGTATTAGCCGGGATGATATGCGCCCCCAAAAAGGTGCATAAGTCTGGCTGAGTAGGGCAGAAAATAAAAAGGGCGTATGCAATGATACGCCCTTTTTTGTCACTGCTAAATAGTCTACTGACGGTTAGTAAATTCCGGATAGGCTTCCATACCACATTCGGCAATATCCACACCTTCGTATTCTTCTTCCTTGGATACGCGCAGACCGATAAAGGCTTTAATAATAGCCCAAGTGATCAGGCTGGCTCCAAAGACCCATACAAAGATGGTTGCTGCCCCAGCTAACTGGCCGCTAACGCTAACCCCTTCATTGGTTACTGGCACTAACAGCAGGCCCAGTAGACCAACCACACCGTGCACAGAGATAGCACCTACTGGATCGTCCAGACGCAGCTTGTCCAAAGCAATAATAGAGAAGACTACCAGTACACCACCCAAGGCACCAAACAGGGTGGCTTGCAATGGAGTAGGGGTAGAGGGCTCAGCAGTGATGGCTACCAGCCCAGCCAGAGCACCGTTAAGTACCATAGTGAGGTCGGCCTTACCAAACCAAATGCGAGCAGTTACCAAGGCCGCAATGGCACCACCGGCGGCAGCGGCATTGGTATTCATAAATACTACGGCAACAGCATTGGCGCTTTCCACGGATGCAGTAGCCAGTACTGAACCACCGTTAAAGCCAAACCAGCCCAGCCACAGAACAAAAGTACCTAAAGTGGCTAGGGGCAGATTCGCACCAGGAATGGCTCGTACCTGACCGTCAGGGCCATATTTGCCTTCACGTGCACCAAGCAGAATGACACCAGCCAAAGCCGCAGCGGCACCAGCCATATGTACAATACCGGAACCGGCAAAGTCACTAAAGCCAAGGTCACCAAGTGTGTACATGCCAAATACAGCCTCTCCACCCCAAGTCCAGGCACCTTCCACAGGGTAGATAACGCCTGTCATCACCACACAAAAGGCCAGAAACGCCCATAGCTTCATCCGTTCAGCAACTGCACCCGATACGATCGACATGGCAGTGGCAACAAACACTACCTGGAAGTAGAAGTCAGCAGAGGGCGCATAGGTAGCAGGTTCCTCGGCACCGGTAACGCCGTCGCCGACGATGCCAGATAAGAACATAACAAAATCGCCCCCACCATACATGATGCTGTAACCACAGATCATATACATGGTGCATGCTACGGCGAACAATGCCACGTTCTTGGTTAGTATTTCGGTAGTGTTTTTACTGCGTACCAAGCCTGCTTCAAGCATAGCAAAACCGGCGGCCATCCACATTACTAGAGCGCCACATACCAGAAAGTAAAAGGTATCCAGTGCATACTGTAATTCAAAAATTTGGTTTTCCATGATATCTGTCCTGTGTTAAAGAGCAATATTGCCGGTTTCACCGGTACGAATACGTACCGCTTCCAGCAAAGGTGTAACAAAAATCTTGCCATCACCGACCTTGCCGGTAATAGCTGCTTTTTGGATGGTCTCCAATACCTGGTCGGTCTGTTCGTCTTCGACTGCAATATCGAGCCGGGTTTTCGGCACAAAGTCGATGGCGTATTCGGCACCACGGTACAACTCAGTGTGACCATGTTGGCGACCAAAGCCTTTAACGTCGCTGACAGTCAAACCCTGAATATCCAAATCGGCCAGGGCTTGGCGTACATCATCTAACTTAAAAGGTTTAATGATGGCTGTAATTAGCTGCATACATACTCCTGTTGTCTAGTCTGATCGCACTTTTATAAGGCGAACTCCCATTAAATGGTAATAGGCTATTTGCACTAAACATGCCAACATTTTTATCTGTTAAAAAACAGTGGGTTAGCTATTTTTTTCTATTATTAAGGAGGTTCTGTGAATAACAGGAAAGACGGTTTTGGTGCGTGAAATGCACCCATAAATCAGTTTTGCACCAAGCTGGGGCGCTCTGGCGATAGTTATATGGGTAGTAGCAAAGCTAACTGACTTAGCACGCCAGCGGCCACTATGGCCGGCCCCGCGGGCAAGCGTTTTCTCTTGATAAGCATACGTAAACGACGCCAAAAAACGTGATGACTGCGACCCGTATGTGGCCAGTGACGCAGTAACACAAACTGGATTAGCAATAGCACAGGTAAAATGGCAACAAACACCAAACAACATGGCCAGCCAAGTATTAAACCAATAACCAGTAACAGCTTGGCTTCACTGGTATCAATTTTACGCCAGCGCCAGAAGATGATGCCCACGGCAAAAAAGCCGGCACCAGTAGATAGATTAAGGTACCAATTATCGGGTTGATACCAGTATAGCTGGATGCCCCATAATACTAACAGGGCAAAGATGCCGCGATTGGGGATGCGCAGATGCCAAAAATCGCGGTGGGCCAGATATATCAGTAGCAGAATGTTTAAGCCAGCAAAGGCGAAGCTCATAACAGTATGATCTGGGTTAAGTAACTTGTTTACAGCATACGTGAGAATGTGTGTTCGATTCAAGTATAGCAGAGCAAGTTTATAACACCTTGGTTGGCAAAACCATTTTGCACCTTTCTTGGCTGGTTATGCCACAAGGGAACATGGTATATTTTGTACCCTTTATTAAGCTATTTGTTCTGGTCCATTATCCTAAGATTCTGTGTTCAACTGAGACTTTTAGGATTATTGGTAATAAAACTATGAAAATAACGCCTCTACATGCGGCCCCGACTGATGCCTCAGCCCGTCGGGCAATTGCGCCAGTCGTTTGTTATCCTACAGCAACCTTGCCGGTGCCCAATTGGCAGCAAATTCAAGCCTTGCGGCAAGCTTGGCAATTGCAGGAAAGTATTTTAGTACCGCCCCGGGAGGCGCGCAGTTTTGTGGTGCCAGCGGGGCATTTTTTTCGTATTGTCAGTACGCAAGGACCACAAGTAGGTGATTTAAATTTATGGGCCAGGGATAATCTGCAAGAAAGGTTCTTTAGTGGCAAGACGCGGGCATTACACGGTACCCACGTCAGTACCGGTGATCGTCTATGGAGTTGTATGCCCTATATGCGCCCTATGGCAACAGTCACCGATGATAGTTTGGACTGGTATGGCTGGGATGAACATGGTGGCAGTGTGCATGACGTTATTGGCACTCGCTGTGATCCTTACACCAATTATGTGTTGCACGGTGCTCAATATCACCACTGTTGCCACTCTAACTTGACCAGAGAGCTGGTGCATAAACTGGGTTTGTCCGTAGATGCCGCAGAAGCGGCCGTACACGATGTACTGAATGTATTTATGTGCACTGGTTTTACCAAGGATACTCACCAATACTTTATGAAGGCCTCACCGGTGCGGCCCGGAGATTATCTTGAGATGATGGCCGAGATCGATCTGCTGGCTAATCTGTCGGCATGTCCGGGTGGTGATTGCAGTAGTGAACATTCCAGTGATGTTACTGCCTGCTACCCATTGCTGGTGCAAATATATCGCCCCTCAGCACAGGCTTTGGCAGATTTTGTGCCTGCTGTGCTAAATGCCTATAACCGCGATCATGCTATTGGCTAGCTGCTAATTTAGGTTGCTAACCATGGTTATTACGTTTGGTAGGGCTGCAGGCAATCAATAAATGCTTTGACTAATGAGTCTTTGCCTCGGGCTGGTTTCCAAATGGCACTAAAGGTATTGTCATAACCATAGCGCTCCGCGCCTATAGCATGCAGGCGCGGCTTGAGCCCCCAGTTGTCCACCAGATGTTGAGGTAAAAAACCAAGGTAGTGCCCACTTAGGATTAAGGCTGTGCGAGCCTCCTGATGGTGGGCCTTGGCATAAATAGGCCAGTTGCGCATATCTGCTTGGGGCTCGCGGCCACGCATTAGACGCGGTGATTCTACAAACCGGTAGCAGGCTAAATCGGTAGCGCGCAGATGCTCAGTAGGTTGGTTAAACAAAGGATGGCCTTCACCGCAATAGAGCAGCATGCGTTCATTAAACAGGTTTTGGCAGGCCAGTTCAGGAAAACTATGGGGTAAGACCGTGATACCCACATCCACTTTATCTTCCAAAGTGGCAGTAGCAATGGCATCTGAAGACAGGGTGCTGATCTGTACTTGCACCTCTGGTGCCGCATGGCTGAAGGCTGATAGGGTTTGCACTACACTGGTATGATGGACACTTAGCATATGTTCCGCAAAACCCAGACGCAGATTGCCCAGTAATTGATTGTGGGCCTGATTGACGGTATTTGTAAACCCTTGCAAAGCCTGTAATAGTTGCTGTGCTGCAGCGTATACCAGATGCCCCTGCTCAGTCAGGGCAAAGCCGGCGCGCCCACGCTGACACAGTTTCATTTGCAGGCGGCGTTCCAAATCAGCAATATAGTTGGAGATGGTGGAATTGGCCAAATTTAACTGAATTTCTGCAGCACTAACGCCACCTGCGTCTACTACCGCCATAAATACCCGCAGCAGGCGGATATCAGCGTCGGCCAAAGGGCCCGATAAAGCAGCTTTTTTGGTGCCCATAATAGACTCCCGAAGATACTCTTCCATATGATTCGTATTATCATTCTATATATAAAAGTAAACACTTGGAAATCATTATTTATAGGCAGATTAGAATTGGGTATAAAGCTTTTATCAGTATGTTGTAAATAAGGAATAATCCATGTCTGCAGTGATCTACCCAACTACCAATTTAAAGGCTACCGAAACCATGGTTTTGGAGCGTGGTGAAGGGGTTTATGTTTATGATAAACAGGGTAAGCGTTATATCGAAGGTCTGGCCGGCCTGTGGTGCACGTCTTTGGGTTACAGTAATCAGGAGTTAATTGAGGCTGCCAACAGCCAAATGGGCCAGATTGGCTACAGCCATTCTTTTGGGGGCAAGGCCCATGAAGTGGGTATGGAGTTAGCCGACAAGGTGGCGGCTATGGTGCCTATGGATAATGCCAAGGTGTTTTTTGGTAATTCAGGCAGTGACGCCAATGACAGTCATATCAAGATGCTGCGTTACTATTTTAATGCCATTGGCAAACCGGAAAAATACAAGATTATTTCCCGTGAGCGGGCCTATCATGGCGTCACTGTAGCGGCAGCGTGTTTAACCGGTTTAGCCCCTAATCATACGCACTTTGATTTGCCCTTTGAGGCCATGGGCATTCTGCGAACCGATGCCCCTCATTATTACCGTGGTGCTTTGCCAGATGAAAGTGAGGCTGAGTTTGTTGATCGTATTGTGGGCAATTTGGAACAGATGATAGAGGCTGAAGGGGCCCATACTATTGCCGCCTTTATTGCCGAGCCGATTACCGGTGCCAGTGGGGTAATAGTGCCACCGCAAGGCTATTACGAAAAAGTTCAGGCGCTGCTCAACAAGCACGGCATTTTATTTTGGGCCGATGAAGTGATTACCGGCTTTGGGCGAACAGGTAATGATTTTGGCTCTACCACCATGCATATTAACAAGCCCGACCTGATGACACTGGCCAAGCAGTTGTCTTCGGCCTATATGCCGATCAGTGCGTCGGTCATCAAAGGTGAACTCTATGAAGCCATGTTGGAACCCAGTGCCCAAGTGGGTGTATTTGGGCACGGTTACACCTACTCAGGTCACCCCACAGCCTGTGCTGTAGCCCTCAAAACTTTGCAAATATATGAGCGCGATAATCTGTTTGCTCATGCTTCCGCGGTAGGTGAATATATGCAGGCCAAACTGCGTCAATTTGCGGCGCATCCACTGGTGGGTGAAGTGCGTGGCAAGGGTTTGATCGGTGCTATCGAAATGGTAGCCAATAAGGCCACCGGTGAGGCCTTCGCCAATACCGCTGTGGGTGCCCATGCTTTGCAGGTGTGTCAGGACAACGGCCTTATTTTGCGTCTGGTTGGTGGTAACTGTCTGGCTTTTTGTCCACCCTTGATTATTACCTGTGAGCAGATTGATGAGATCATGTCAGTGGTGGCCACAGCGCTGGATGCAGCCTGGCAATATGCTGATCAGGAAGGTTTACTGCAGTAGATATAACCAGCGCATGCCTGGACGTTGCCTAACCTCCGCTTATACGCGGTAGAATAACCACTTCGCTGTTGGGCTCTATGGGGGTAAACCAGGCATCATTGACGATGCGACCATCAATGGCAACGGAAATGCCATTGGCAACTTCTTGTGCACATTGTGGGTAGGCCTGCGGCAACCGGGTAAGCAGTTGCTGCAGATTAGCAACATCCAGCTCGATCTCGGTTTGGTTATTAAACAGGTATTGCAAAGAAGTAAATATCTGGATACTGGCCATAATTATTTGGCCTGCAATCCAGCCAGCACCCTCGGTGGAGACATAGGTAAATGCACCTGACGTACACCTGTGGCGGCGGTTACGGCATTGGCCACGGCTGCCAGTGGTGGCACTATGGGGGTTTCACCTACCCCTCGCACACCATAGGGGTGGCCCGGATTGGGTACTTCTACGATCACTGTATCAATCATGGGCAAGTCAGAAGCCACAGGAATGCGGTAGTCTAAAAAACCCGAATTTTGCAGGCGCCCATCTTCACCATAGATATACTCTTCATTTAATGCCCAGCCAATACCTTGCACCGCCCCGCCTTGCAGTTGACCCTCAACATAATCCGGTTGAATGGCCTTGCCTGCATCCTGAATAACGGTATAGCGCTTAATGCTAATATGGCCGGTTTGCGGATCTACCTCGGTGTCGGCAATATGCACACCAAAACTCACGCCAGCACCTTCGGCATTCACCTCGTGATGGCCTCCAATGGGACCGCCAGTATTGGAAGCAATAGCGGCTACCTGACGCAGGTCCATGGGTGCCTTGTGTTCAGAGTTCGGGTCTGTACAGGAAGCGCAACCCTGTTGCCAAACCACGCTGTCTATATCAACCTCCCACAGCTGTGCCAGACGGTGGCGGATTTCAGCAATAATGGCGCGGGCCGACTTAATAGCCGCCAAACCTACAGCAAAGGTTACACGACTGCCGTGGGTGGGTTCGTTTTGTCCCATGGAGCCGGTATCGGCCACCGTGGTGCGCACCTGCTCGTAGGGGATACCCATTTCTTCGGCTACCATCATGGAGATGGATGCCCGGGAACCACCAATATCCGGATTACCTTCACTGACACTGATACTGCCGTCGGGGTTTAAAAAGGCACTCACACAGGTGTCGCCCCCAAAGTTAAACCAGAAGCCAGCGGCAATCCCCCGGCCCATATTTTCCCCCAGAGGAGCACGCCAATGAGGATGTTGTTGGGCTGCCTGCAGACACTCAACCAGCCCATGGGCGGCATAGGTTGGCCCATAGCTGGATTTGGAACCTTCCCGGGCGGCATTTAATAAGCGCACTGCCAGTGGGTCCAGACCTAACTGGTGAGCGGCTTCATCAATAGCACTTTCTGCAGCATAGCAAGCCGGAGGTGCACCTGGCGCTCGATAGGCAGCGGACTTGGGGCGGTTGGTCATCACATCAAAGCCTTCGGTGTGCACATTTTCCAGAGCATAGGGAGCAAAGGCAGGCATGGCGCCGAAATCGGCGGCATAACCACGATAGGCACCACTTTGGTAAAACAACTGGGCATAGGCTGCAGTAATACGACCAGCTTGATTCATGCCCAGTTTGACATGCATTAAGGTGGATACTGTTGGGCCTGTGGCACGCAGCACCTCATCACGAGTCATCACCAGCTTTACCGCGCGGCCGGATTTTTTTGCCAGTGCCAAAGCCAGAGGCTCAATACATACAGTCGTTTTACCCCCAAAGCCGCCTCCTATCTCTGATGCAGTGACGCGCAGAGAAGCTGATTCCATACCCAATATAGCCGCACACATATTACGGATGGCAAAATGGCCTTGTGTACACACCCACAGGTCGCCCCGACCATCCATACCCATGGTTGCTACACAGGCGTGGGGTTCAATATAGCCCTGGTGAGTGGCTTCGGTACGATAGGTGCGTTCTACCACCACATCAGCCTGCTGAAAACCTGCTTCAATATCACCATGGCCAAAACTGCGAAAACGTGTGACATTGTCGGAGTAGCCCTTGGGGACCCCGCGACCCACCACCCCAGCGTGAATCACTGGCGCACCGGGAGCGATAGCGGCTTCTATATCCGTGACATGGGGTAATAACTCGTAGTCTACCTTGATAAGTTTTAGGGCCTGCTTGGCAAGGCGTTTACTGGTGGCGGCCACGGCGGCCACGGCATGACCATCATATAAAGCCCTGTCACCAGCCATGCAATGATCCAGAAGATCAATATACTCGCCGGATGCCAGCGGGAAATCAGCGCGGGTAATGACTGCCATCACGCCGGGCAGGGCAGCCGCAGCACTGGTGTCAATGGAGATAATGCGGGCGTGTGCATGGGGGCTGCGCAGTACCTTGGCGTGTAACATGCCGGCGGCGTCCATATCGGCACCATAGCGGGCCCTGCCAGTAACCTTGTCAATGCCGTCCGGGCGCTGTAAACGTTGACCTACAACATTAAATTTGCGGGCTTTATATTGGCTCATGCCGGTTCCTCTCGCATGGCTTGTGCGGCAGCCAGCACAGCACGAATAATCTTGTCATAACCGGTGCAGCGGCACAGATTGCCAGCCAGCCAATAGCGCACCTGAGTTTCGGTTGGGTCAGGGTGCTTGGCTAGCAGTGCGCGGGCAGCGACTAGTATGCCGGGTGTACAAATGCCACATTGCAGGGCCGCATGTTCGAGAAACTTGGTCTGTAATATATGCAGATTATTCTTGTCGGCCATGCCTTCAATCGTTTCTACATGACGGCCCTGAGCCTCGACCCCCAACACCAGACAGGCACATACCAGACGGTTATCCAGACTAATGGAACAGGCGCCACAGTCGCCGCTGCCACAACCTTCTTTAGTGCCGGTCATGCCTAGCTGATCGCGCAGTACCTCTAATAGACTGGCATCGTTGGCACAAGCGTATTCCACGGGTTGCCCATTAATGGTGGTAGAGATATGGGTATGCTGCATGGTTTCCTCCCTAGACTTGATGTTGGCTGGCACGGGACAGGGCAATAGTGGCGGCTCGGCGGGCTATAACCGCAACTGTATGCTGGCGAAATTCAGCTGAGCCACGTTTATCACTGATAGGCCTTGCCGCAGCGCTGCAAGCCTTTGCCAGTGCGTTCAGTGCAGAGGCGTCCAACTGCGTACCTACAATAGCCTTGGCTGCCGCCTCCACCAGCATAACCGTGGGGCCAACGGCACCAATAGCCACTCGGGCCTGAGTGCAAGTACCGGTGGCATCCAGAGTCAGGTTTACCCCTGCTCCCACCACGGCAATATCCATTTCGGTGCGCGGTATAAAGCGCAGATAGGCATCTGCAGAGCGGGCCGGACGTGGGGGTAATTGGAATGATTCAATCATTTCATCGCGGGCCAGAGAAATCCGGCCCGGGGCGACAGGAATATGCGCCACCCCTATCTGGCGTCGACCAGTCGGGCCTACTATATTAGCTATTGCATCAGCAGCTACCATGGCCGGTACGCTGTCGGCAGCGGGAGAAGCGTTACACAGGTTACCAGTGAGAGTGGCGCGGCCCTGTACCTGAGTAGAACCAACCAACCCCATACTTTCCACCAGCCCCGGCCACGCCCGGCAAAGTTCAGCGTGTTCTGCCAACTCAGCACTGGGTACGGCGGCACCAATAACAAAGCCAGCGTCCGTTTGCTCAATAGACTGGCAGGCGGTGATATGCTTAATATCAACCAGCAAGTCTGGCTCGATCATATCCGCCTGCAGACGCACCAGTAAATCGGTGCCACCTGCCAATAGGCGAGCGTCACCGTGACAGGCGGCCAGAGCGGCTACCGCTGCAGCGCTGGTA
>JASMLZ010000014.1 GCA_030748435.1 Gammaproteobacteria bacterium
AAATGATTTGTCTATATTCGACCACTTTGGTCTAGAAACGACCATTTTAACACGATTTATACAGCAAATCAGGTGCAATAGAACCAATAACCACAAAAAAGGGCCGCTAATTTGCGACCCTTTTTTCCTATAATAAACGAAGTTTATTAAACATTACATCAACTATATTATATTAACCAGACTCACTGTAGTCACCAATATAACCTGCTTGATTTACTAAGCTTCCATATCCTTCATGGTCAACTTTATACGGCCACGGGCATCTACATCCAAGACCTTAACCTTAACCATTTGGCCTTCTTCCAGATAGTCGGTGACCTTCTCTACACGCTCTTGAGAGATTTGAGAAATATGCACCAAGCCATCTTTGCCAGGCAGGATATTCACAAAGGCACCGAAGTCAACAATCCGTTCTACCTTACCTTCGTAAATAGCACCTACTTCAGCTTCGGCAGTGATCGCCAGGATCTTTTGCTCAGCCAGTTCAGCAGCTGCTTTGTCGTCGGCATAAACCCTTACTGTGCCATCATCATCAATATCGATAGAGGCACCGGTTTCTTCACATAGACCACGGATGGTAGCACCACCTTTACCAATGACGTCACGGATCTTGTCCTGATCAATCTTGATGGTTTTCATGGTCGGTGCATTGTCATTCAGCTCTTCACGCGCAGTGGAGATAACCTTATTCATCTCACCCAGAATGTGAATACGGGCATCGTATGCCTGATCCAAAGCGATTTCCATGATTTCTTCGGTGATACCCTGAATCTTGATATCCATTTGCAGAGCAGTGATACCTTCAGCAGAGCCAGCCACCTTAAAGTCCATATCTCCCAGATGATCTTCATCACCCAAAATATCGGTCAATACGGCAAAGCCTGCATCTTCTTTAACCAGACCCATAGCAATACCAGCCACAGGCGCCTTTAGGGGCACACCGGCATCCATCAGTGCCAGAGAAGTACCACACACAGAAGCCATGGAGCTGGAACCATTGGATTCGGTGATTTCAGAAACCACACGAATGGTATAAGGGAAGTCATCCTGATTTGGCAGCATGGCCTGTACACCACGACGAGCCAAACGGCCATGGCCTATTTCGCGTCGGCCTGGGCCCATCATACGACCCGTTTCGCCAACCGAATAGCTGGGGAAGTTATAGTGCAGCATAAAGGCATCTTTACGCTCACCTTCCAAGGCATCGATAATCTGCTGGTCACGGCTGGTACCAAGGGTAGCAGCTACAATAGCCTGAGTTTCGCCACGGGTAAACAAAGCAGAACCATGGGCTTTGGCCAGAGTACCAATCTCGACATTAATGCCACGTACGGTCTTGTTATCACGACCATCGATACGCGGTTCACCAGCCACTACACGAGAGCGTACTGTGTTCTTTTCCAGCTTGGCTACCATGCCAAGCACATCAGCTTCAGCTGGGCCTTCATCATCACCGCACAACTGTGCTACAGCGTCAGCCTTGATTTCACCCAAACGCGTGTAACGTTCCATCTTGTCACTGATTTGATAGGCTTCACCAACAGCCGCGCCAACAGCTGCAGTAACGGCTTCTTTCAGTTCCACATCTTCAGCTGGCGCCTGCCAGTCCCAAGTGGGCTTGGCGGCTTCGGCGGCAAATTCATTGACGGCATTGACCACAGCCTGCATCTCATCATGGGCAAACAACACCGCGCCCAGCATTTCATCTTCACTGAGCTCGTCAGCTTCAGATTCAACCATCAATACAGCGTCACTGGTACCGGCTACAACCATGTCCAGATCAGAGCCTTCCATATCGGCATAGCTTGGGTTCAACATGTAGCCATCGTCGTTGTAACCAACACGAGCGGCACCAATAGGCCCAGCAAAAGGAATGCCAGAGATAGCCAGGGCAGCAGAAGTACCAATCATAGCGGCAATATCCGGGCAATTTTTCTTGTCTGCAGAAACCACAGTACAAATAACCTGTACTTCGTTCATAAAGCCCTTAGGGAATAATGGACGAATAGGGCGGTCAATCAGACGGCTGGTTAAGGTTTCGAATTCGCTAGGACGAGCTTCGCGCTTAAAAAATCCACCTGGAATCTTACCAACTGAATAGGTTTTTTCCTGATAGTGGACAGACAAGGGGAAGAAGCCTTGATCTGGACGGGCCGTTTTAGCACCTACAACCGCCACCAGTACTTGAGTGGCGTCATCAACGGTAACTAATACAGCACCTGAGGCTTGACGAGCAATGCGACCTGTTTCCAGGGTCACGCTTTGCTGGCCGTATTGAAAAGTCTTGGTAATGACAGACATTTTTTTCTCCAATTTTGGCAACGTCTTTTGCTTACAGTTTGTTCCACCAGTACTCTTATTAACTCGTCTTACATTGCTATTTACAAACAAGCTAATAAGAAGTACGGGCCAAGCTGTTAGAAAATCGGTTACCGTTAGTGTTGGTGACTGTTGAGGTCACCTTAAATAAAATCTTGTAGATCGGACCTTAGTCTGTTGGGTTAAAACCCAACCTACAGATGGACCTTTAGCCGCTATGTCGACAAGCAGCGATTTTTCCCTGCAGGATCGTCTTTCTGAAATAAATAGGCCGGGTAAAACCCGGCCCTTAATCATCCTAGCGACGTAGTCCCAGGCGACCGATAAGGGTCGTGTAACGCTGAGCATCTTTACGCTTCAGGTAGTCCAGCAGCTTACGACGCTGGTTTACCATGCGAATCAGACCACGACGTGAGTGGTGATCCTGCTTGTGCTCTTTAAAGTGACCTTGCAGGCCAACGATGTTGGCAGTTAACAAAGCAACTTGTACTTCCGGGGAACCAGTGTCACCTTCGGCAACTTGGTAATCAGCTACGATAGTAGCCTTTTCTTGTACGGACAATGCCATAATAATTTCTCCTAATATGCCTTCAAAGCAAGCTTTAAAGCTTAACTAGGTTCACACCGTGCATATTAACAGTGGAACCGAAAAAACCTTGCCAGTACTTATCAACTAACCAACTCAGCTTGCAGGCTGGGTCTGTAACAGTCGCTTAGCACGCAAGGTACCATCTTCTGATACCTCAGCCAAACCTATAAAAGACTCGTCTGCAGGTATCTGCGAGTTATAAACTCGCACTACACCAGGCATTACCTGCTGCTCGGCCAGAGTAATAACCTTACCCTGTTGCAGCGCACCCGATTGTTGGGGGCATAATTGTACAGCATTTAAATGCAAAACGGCAGTATCCAAGGGTAATAATAGTGCATCCAGCGCAGCAAATATGGCCTTTTCAGGCGCGGCACCCGCATATTCTTGATGTACTTCCTCAACCAACGCCTGTAACTGCTCTAGCGTCACCATTTGCTCAGCCACAAAAGGCCCGGCTTGCAAGCGTCTTAACTGTGCCACATGAGCACCACAACCCAAGGCCAAACCCAGATCTTCTACAATAGAACGAATATAAGTGCCTTTGCTGCAGGTGATATCCATAGATACCTGAGCATCTTGCAGGCCCAGAAAAGTTAAATCAAATACCTGCACCTGGCGTGCTTTGACGGCCACCTTTTTGCCAGCTCGAGCCAACTTGTATAATGGCTGACCTTGATGTTTAAGGGCAGAGAACATGGAAGGCACCTGACTAATAGTGCCTCGAAACTGTGGCAACTCGGCCTCCACCATAGTCTGGGTAATATGCTCACAGGGCTTGGTTTCCAATACTTTACCATCAGCATCACTGGAGTCTGTGCGCACACCTAGCTGCGCCCTGGTCTGGTAACGTTTATTGGCATCAAGTAGAAATTGGGTAACCTTGGTGGCCTCCCCCAAACAGATGGGCAGCAAGCCAGTGGCCAAAGGATCCAAGGCTCCAGTATGGCCTGCCTTGCGCGCACCAAACAAGCGCTTAACGCGCTGCAGGGCATGATTGGAACTCATGCCCGTGGGCTTATCCAGAATCAGGATACCACTAACGGCACGCCCTTTAAGTTGCTTTGCCATAGATATTAAATGACAGACTGCCTAGAAGCTGTCTTTGGCACGGGCCTGATCAATCAGGCTACTTAGATAATTACCGCGTTTAAGGCTATCATCATAATGAAACCTTAAACTGGGTACTGTGCGCAACTGCATACGGCGACCAAGCTGACCGCGCAGAAAACTGGCGGCATTATTGAGCACCTTGATAGCCGTTTGCGTAGCTTGCGGGTCATCGGCATTGAGAATGGTAACAAATACCTTGGCATGGCCCATATCACGAGATACTTCAACCGCGCTTACGGTTGCCATGCCCACCCGCGGATCTTTGACTTCCTGCTGAATCAACACCGCCAATTCACGCTGCACCTGATCGGCAACCCGCTGGGTACGGCTATATTCCTGGGCCATAACTCTTTTCTCTTGTTGCCTGTAGCCTAAAGGCTACGCTGAACTTCAATCGTGTCAAAGACTTCGATCTGGTCACCGACCTTAACGTCGTTATAGCTCTTCACACCGATACCGCATTCCATACCATTTCGCACATCCTGCACGGCATCTTTGAAGCGGCGCAGGGATTCCAGCTCGCCCTCAAAGATGACCACGTTGTCACGCAGTACACGGATAGGCTTGCTACGATGTACTGTACCTTCAATAACCATACAACCAGCAATCAGACCTAACTTAGGCGAACGGAACACATCACGCACTTCAGCAATACCAACGATCTGCTCACGCAGCTCTGGTGATAACATGCCAGACAAGGCCTGCTTGACGTCATTAATAATGTCATAAATAACACTATAATAGCGCAGGTCCACACCTTCTTTTTCAATCAGTTGCTTAGCTGGGCCATCAGCACGTACATTGAAACCAAAGATAACGGCACTGGAAGCCACTGCCAGGTTGACATCGGATTCAGCTATACCACCCACACCGCCAGACACCACATTAACCTTCACTTCTTCAGTACCCAGGTCCACCAAGGATGCTGTCAAGGCTTCTAAAGAACCCCTTACATCGGTCTTCAAGACCACATTTAATACCTTGGCCTGTTCTTTGCCCATGCTGGCAAACATGGAATCAAGCTTGGCCGCCTGTTGACGCGCCAGCTTGACGTCACGATACTTACCTTGACGGAATAGGGCAACTTCACGGGCTTTTTTCTCATTGGGTACGACAGTGAAATCCTCACCTGAATCAGGCGTGCCATCAAGCCCCAATATCTCTACAGGAATGGCCGGGCCGGCGGACTTGACCGGACGGCCATTTTCATCCAGCATGGCACGCACACGGCCAAACTGCTGACCAGCCAAAACAATATCACCTTGCTGCAAGGTACCATTTTGTACCAATACCGTAGCCACAGAACCACGTCCTTTATCCAGACGCGCCTCTACCACCACACCCTTGGCCGGTGCTTCTGGTACCGCTGTTAGTTCCAGTACTTCGGCTTCTAACAATACCGCATCCAACAGGCTATCAATACCCAAACCGGTTTTGGCAGAAACAGGAATAAACTGTACCTCACCACCCCAGTCCTCAGGCACAACTTCACGACTGGACAGCTCGGTCTTAACCCGGTCAGGGTCAGCCGCTTCTTTATCCATTTTGTTGATGGCAACCACCAAAGGTACACCAGCCGCCTTGGCATGCTGCACAGCTTCTTCGGTTTGTGGCATAACGCCATCATCGGCAGCCACCACCAGAATAACAATATCTGTAGCTTTTGCACCACGCGCACGCATAGCGGTAAAGGCCGCGTGTCCCGGTGTATCCAGGAAGGTAACCATACCCTTATCTGTGTCGACATGATAAGCACCGATATGCTGGGTAATACCACCGGATTCTCCGGACGCCACACGGGTGGCACGGATATGGTCAAGCAAAGACGTTTTACCATGGTCAACGTGGCCCATCACGGTTACCACTGGTGCCCGAGTTACCTCGGCACCTTCATAGCTAATGCTGTCTACAACTTCTGTTTCAACAGCATCATCTTTTAATAATTTGACGGTGTGGCCCATTTCTTCAACTACGATGGTAGCCGTATCCTGATCAATGGTTTGGTTAATGGTCGCCATAGCACCCATATTAAACATCACCTTGATAACTTCCGCCGCTTTCACACTCATCTTGTTAGCAAGTTCAGCAACAGTGATTGATTCGGGCAGGGATACTTCATGTACCACGGCTTCCGTAGGACGCGAGAAACCATGTTCCTGATTAGTGCGCTTGGGCGCAGCCAGCTTGCCTTTATTACGCGGCTTACGGTAACGACTGTCGTCACCAGACATATTGTTACGCTTCTTGTCCTTCCCTTTGCCAGCAGACTGTTTCGCCTTATTGGCACCACCTTTGGGTTTGTCTGGCGTGCTGAAAACACGCTCAGTCGAAGCCTTGGCCTTCTTGGCATCTTTTTTACGTTCTTGACTCGGTTCAGCCTTGGGCTCAACCGGGGCTGCAGCGGCTTGTTGTGTCAACTCGGCTTCTTTTGCCGCGGCTTCAGCCACAGCTTGTTCTGCAGCAGCCTTCTCCGCCGCCGCTTTCTCGGCAGCAGCCTGTTCAGCTGCAGCGCGCTCTTGCTCTGCCTTTGCAACTGCAGCTGCTTCATTCTCAGCTAATGCCTGCTGTGCTTGCAGTTCTGCCTGCTCTGCTTCCAGTTTGGCTTGCAGCTCCTCTTCACTTTGTTTGACATAGGTGCGTTTTTTCCGCACTTCTACGTTAACTGTGCGCTTACCACTAGAGCCAGCTACCTTCAGAGTGCTGGTTGTCTTGCGGCGCAAGGTAATTTTCTTTGGGCCATCAGCCTCTTCACCACTACCACCATGGGCTTTTTGCAGGTGCACCAACAAAGACTTGCGTTCCTCTTCAGACACGGCATCTTTAGCAGCGCGTTTAGCCAGGCCAGCTTCTTCCATTTGAGTCAACAATCGCTCAACGGGAACGCCTACCGTAACAGCAAGCTTTTCGACAGTTAGGTCTGTCATGGTTAATGTCTCCTTTATGTTGGCAATCATTCAAACCAAGGTGCACGGGCAGCCATAATCAACTGCGCCGCTTTCTCTTCGCTCAACTCTTCTATGTCTATTAATTCATCAACAGCCTGTTCAGCCAGATCTTCCATGGTAATAATACCCCGGCTGGCCAATACATAAGCCAGGTGGGTGTCCATACCTTCCATACTCAACAAGTCTTCTGCTGGCTCAGCCTTGTCCAATTGTTCTTCAGCCGCAATGGCCTGATTCAACAACTGGTTCTTGGCGCGGTTACGCAGCTCTTCAACAAGGTCTTCGTCCAGACCATCAATTTCCAGCATTTCTTCCAGTGGCACATAGGCGATTTCTTCCAGCGAGGTAAAACCTTCCTCCACCAGCATCATGGAAAATTCTTCATCAATATCCAGAGCATCAACAAAGCGCTGTACCAGACTGCCTACTTCCTCTTGCTGTTTGGCGCCGGCTTCCTCTTCTGACATGACGTTGATAATCCAACCTGTCAACTCCGTAGCCAAGCGCACATTCTGACCACTGCGGCCTATCGCCATAGCTAGGTTTTCTTCGTTCACTGCCACATCCATGGAATGCTTGTCTTCGTCTACTACAATAGAACTGACTTCGGCAGGTGCCATGGCATTGATGACCAGTTGTGCCGGATTGTCGTCCCACAACACAATATCCACACGTTCGTTGCCCAGTTCACCGGTCACAGCCTGTACGCGCGAACCACGCATACCAACACAGGCGCCCACCGGATCAATACGGCCATCGTTAGTCTTTACCGCAATTTTAGCACGCGAACCCGGATCACGTGCCGCAGCACGAATTTCAATCACTTCTTCAGAAATCTCAGGCACTTCAATGCGGAACAGTTCCACCAGCATTTGCGGATCTGTGCGGCTCAAGAACAATTGTGGGCCACGGTTTTCTGTACGCACTTCAGACAGTAACGCTCGTACCCGATCACCCATACGGAAGGCTTCACGACCGATTAGCTGGTCACGCCCCAACAAGGCTTCAGCATTATTGCCCAAATCAACAATTACATTGTCACGAGTCACTTTTTTAACCGTACCGCTGATAATTTCACCAATGCGGTCACGATATAACTCCACTACCTTGGCACGCTCTGCTTCGCGTACTTTCTGCACAATAACCTGTTTGGCAGTCTGGGCAGCAATGCGGCCAAAGGCTTCAGATTCAATTTCTTCCTTGACTACATCACCCAACTGTAACTCAGGGTGATCCTGTTGCGCATCTTCAACAATCAGTTCCGCCGAGGGATTAACGTAGTCTTCGTCGGTAACCAGCGTCCAGCAACGGCTAGTGGTTGCTTCGCCCGTCTTGCGATCAATAGATACACGGATGTCGCATTCATCATCGATACGCTTACGCGTGGCAGTGGCTAGCGCCAGCTCAATGGCTTCAAAAATCACGTCTTTGGGCACGTCTTTTTCGTTAGAAACCGCTTCGGCTACCAATAGAATTTCTTTGTTCATATCAGCTCTCACTTAAACCACTAAAAACGTGGCACAACATTCGCTTTTTCAATGCTACTTACAGGTAGCAAAAATTCTTCATCATCCACCAGCAAGACAACGTCTTCAGCTTCGACACCACGCAGCAAACCGGTAAATTTGCGCCGCCCTTCAAAGGCCAAACGCAAACGTAAACTAATATTCTGGCCAATATTCAATTGATACTGCTCCAGAGTAAACAAGGGGCGGTCCAAACCAGGTGAAGACACCTCCAGATTGTATTCACCTGCAATCGGATCTTCAACGTCCAGTATAGCACTGACCTGACGGCTCACATCAGCACACATATCAACATCCACACCCTGTGGATGATCGATATAGACTCGCAAGGTACTAAAACGCCCTTGTGACAGATATTCAAGACCCCAAAACTCACACCCACAAGCCTCTACGGCAGGTTGAATAAGAGTTTCCAGCTGAGCTGCAGCAGTAGCCACCATCTAACCTCATTTACAAAAACAAAAAATGGGTCCTTATGACCCATCTAAACCAACCATTTATACAACCAATGGCTATGTCAAACAGGGCCAAAACCCCAAGAAGCAAAAAGCCCCATAAATGGGGCCAATATAAGAGAAGCAACTTACATACCTCTCGCCTCTTACGCCAAATCCACCCTTGTGAATTTGACCAAAACTTGATAACAGTGCCGGATTTGAACCGATGACCTTCGCCGGTCTTGACCGCCTAAGGTAGAGAGTTGAGTCCGACCTAGTCGGGCCTATGCTACCGCACTCTCTTTAAATTGGTAGCGGGGGCCGGATTTGAACCGACGACCTTCGGGTTATGAGCCCGACGAGCTACCAAGCTGCTCCACCCCGCATCAACGTGCGCGCATTCTACGCCAGTCACCACCCTTAGTCAACGACCAAGAGCACAAAGCCCCTACTTTTTATACTATAAATACCTACACAAACCGTGTTCCACTCTAGCACTGGCCTAACTGATTCAAAAGCGAAATTCTCTGGCAATCAGAAACATACGTATTACATATTGTTGCGGTGATTACAGGGTATTTAATTAGTCAATTAGAAGCCGTTAATATAGCTCGCATCCCTAAACTTACTTTACCCATCTCAGGCCTATATATAAACTGCTGGCGTAATTACCCGCTCAATGCCCTGTTGCCGCAACTGCCCGGCAATGATTTCAATGTCATTCTTGCTGGCTGTGGGCCACTCACGGGCCGGCCCAATAACACCATGATGCTGAAAAGCATTGAGTCTGACTTGAGTGGCTGTACCCAGAGACTGTACCAGTTCCACCAAGGCATGCACTTCACTTGGCCGGTCCGTAAAGCCGGGGATCACCAAATAACGCAATTCGTGCAATTTGTCAGCCTGATGCAGGAGTCTAAGTGACTGCAATACCCGCTGATTAGAGCGCCCTGTTAGGGTTTGATGCAAGTCCGCATCAAGCGCCTTTATGTCCAATAAGACACCATCGGTAACAGGTAATAAACGCTGCCATGCGGAGCTACCAAGCTGACCATTACTATCAATAAAACAACTTAAATGACGCAGGCGTGCGTCTGCCTTAATAGCCTTAAACAGCTGCCCAATAAAATGCGCCTGCAAGGTGGCCTCACCCCCGGACAAGGTAATACCGTCCAACATAAGGTGATGCTCAGTAAGCCTTGCCAACACGGCCTCGACACTCATAGTTTGCACCATAGGATTGGCATTGATACTACAAGCCCTAAGGCAGGCATCACATTGATCGCATTGCTGTGGATCAAAACTGACCTTTCCTTCAAGCACAGTTAATGCCTTATGAGGACAGGCCGG
Organism: Gammaproteobacteria bacterium; assembly: GCA_030748435.1. GTDB lineage: Bacteria > Pseudomonadota > Gammaproteobacteria > Pseudomonadales > Balneatricaceae > Njordibacter. The sequence goes on from JASMLZ010000014.1 coordinate 10,280, forward strand.
AACACAATCACCACAGTGATTACAGATACCTATGGTATGGGGATTATGACAACTGCTACAGTTAAAGTTGCAGCCTTGTAAAAACACCACCAAGCGGTTGCCAGGCCCATCCACACAGGAATAATTAAGAATCTTGCTAACTGTAGCTTGGGCTGAGTTCATGGCTCACCACCCGGGGCTTGCGATCCAATATATTAGTGCTGGCCGCTGCTTCAGCACCCAGTGCTGTGGTGTTGATGCGTGACCCCTGTTGCTGGTTATACTGCTCAATATCAGATAAGCGCACCATATAGCCAGTAACGCGCACCAAATCATTACTATCGACATTAGCAGTAAACTCCCTAAAGCCTGCCGCCAGCGCACCTTTACATAAGGTAAATAGCGCCTGTGGATTGTTTTTGATGGTTTCTTCAAGAGTTAATATTTCACTGATACCAGAAGCGTAATAATGATGGTGAGGCAGCAATGCCTGGATGTGAGTAACCGGATCCGGTTCACTCCCATAAGGGATACGCACACCCGGCGTTACCTCCACATCACTACTGATACCCGCTTGTGAATGCAGCATAGCCCGCCCGCGCCAGGCGTGTTTTACTGGCGTACGCTGCACTAATTCTGCCAGCGCCTCTGAGATTTGGTAACCCAGTTGATTAGCCTTGGCGTCATGCCCATAACGCCCACTGCACTGCTGCATATCCTGCAGCAGATTAACTGCTTCAGCCATACCATAAATGCCATACATGGCCGTAAAACGCTGCCGGTCAATCCAACCTTCTTGCACCAGAAAACTGGTGAAAAAGTTAGATTTCTCAAACAGATAACTCATGCGACTGGATAGCAAGCGAAAACAAAGATCACCATAATAGGGTAGCTTTCGCGTCAGGAAATCAGTAACTGAAGTAGACCTTAACGCCACTTCCTTTAGATTCAAGCGTACTAAAGTGGCGGCACCACCAGCCACAGGCAAAGCATTATAACAACTGACAATACCATAGCCCCTATCGTCAAAGGCTGCCTGATGCATAGGATGATTAGCGATATGCGGCTTACTGCAAGCAATAATATTATCGGTTGCCTGTTGCAAGATGGCATCACTGCTAATATCCGGGTCGTAACAAAAGGTTAGATTGGGGGCGATCTGTTTTAACTCAGCATCAACCCGCAAAATAGCTCGCGCCACAGGGTTGTCCTGCGGGCCAATATTGGCATGCATAAATGCATCGGGTAAAGTGCGATCCAAATAACGCCAGAAGAGCTTAATTTTGGTATATAGCTGGTCGTCCGTTAACCCTTCACAAAAGGGTAAAAGCAATTGATCCAAATGACCAATATACACCGGCATACCGGTAACAGACGGCACATGATGATAAGCAATCATCAAACAATTGATAGCCTCATCCAGATCTTTGGGCGCATCCAGCTCAAGGTACTCACTACCCTGGGTCAGCACCACACTATAATCAGGTAATACATAACGCGGCTTATAGGGCGCATGCCCCTCCACCAGATCACATAGAACACCCGCCGCCAATGCCTCTGAGGTATCAGCATCAAGCTCTGGGTAAGGCAACAGGTTTTCCGCTTCAAGAGATAAATAACGCGCCTTCTGCTGAGGGCTCAGAGTCTGGTCACAGACAATTTGCTGTAATTTTTTGTGTATTGCTTGCATCTTGGATTCTCCACCAACCCACAGTATAAAATCATATCACCGTGGCGAATGCGGCCAGTCTATCACAGGCATGGAATTGACTAACCGTGGCGAATCAAGGAATGGTCAAATACTCGCTGCCAACACTAATAAAGCAGATAACACACCATAGAGACAAGAAGGACATACCCCTGACAAGCATCAACAGGCTCTACTAGCAGACACAAAAAAGCCCCGAATTACGGGGCTTTCAGGACATCTATAGACCTTAATAGATGTTAATATGGTGCCGACGGCCGGACTTGAACCGGCACGAGCATTGCCCACCACCCCCTCAAGATGGCGTGTCTACCAATTCCACCACGTCGGCAAATTGTTTAATCTGCGGAAGGAATATCCCCATCCACCGGCTGCACAATGGTGTCGAGCACCGGCAGTTGTTCTTGCTGCACTTCTTCAATCACTACAGGCATATTTGCGGTAGCAATAGCGTCTGCTTTTTGCTTGGCGTAGAAGGCCAAAGCAAAACTGGTGGCAAACAGGCCCACGGCAATCCATGCCGTTACCGTGCTTAAAAAGTTGCCGCTACCACTACTACCGAATACGGTTTGTGAAGCGCCGCCGCCACCAAATGAAGCACCGGCATCTGCGCCTTTGCCTTGTTGCAGCAGAATTAAGCCTACCAATGCAATGGCCAGTAATACGTGAACAATTAAAATTGCAACTTCCATCGAAACCTTCTCTCAGTTATGGGCTTGGCCCATTCAACCTGTTAATCCAAAGAATTTTTTGGACCAATCAACTTTGCGCAGCTTGACCTATAGCCAAGAACGATTGCGCATCCAACGACGCCCCACCAACCAGGCCGCCATCAATATCTGCCTGAGCAAAAAGCTCAGGGGCAGTAGCACCACTTACGCTACCACCGTATAAAATCTGCATACCCTCTGCCACCACGGCATTTTGTGCCGCCACATGGGCTCGAATAGCTTGATGCACTGCTTGTGCCTGCTCGGGACTGGCAGTCAGGCCTGTGCCGATGGCCCATACCGGTTCATAAGCCAATACAGCCGCCGCCAAGGCATCAACACCCAGCGCATCTATCACCGCCTGTACCTGACCATTAACCACACTCAGGGTAGCACCCTGTTCACGCTGCGCCAGAGTTTCCCCAATGCACAGCACAGGCACCATACCGGCAGCCTGTACGGCCTGAAATTTCGCCGCTACCAAGGTATCATTCTCGCCATATAAAGAACGACGTTCAGAATGCCCAACCAAGACATAACGCACGCCAAAGTCCTTTAACATGGCAGCAGACACTTCGCCAGTGTAAGCACCTTGCGCCTTGTCACTTACGTTCTGAGCTCCCAAAGCAATATTAGCATGCTGCAACAGCTGCTGGGCCTGTGCCAAATAAGGCAATGGCGGGAAAACCACCATTTCCACATTAGCTGACAACTGGCCTGCGCCAGCCACTAAACTGTCAATCAAATCCGCAGTGGTAGCTGTACTGGCATTCATTTTCCAGTTGCCCGCAACCATCATTGTAGACATGTATATCTCCTATAACTGCAGTAGATCAAAAGCTCAGACGAGGTTCAGATTCGAGCGCGACATGATACCGGAGGAAGGCCTTGGAAACAAGGCCTTAAAGGTTTGTAAGAGCATATCAAGCAGACTTTTCAATACCGGTAATGGCGGTCTTAACCAACTATTTGCTGCACGTCATGTGCCAGTTCATTAGCAAACTGAGTGACCAGATCGGCATTTTCACCTTCTACCATAACCCGCACCACGGGTTCAGTACCCGATGGCCGTAACAATACACGCCCTTTGCCAGCTAAACGCTGTTCAATAATATCCACCTGAGCTTGTACTTCAGGATATGCGCCCAGGTCTACACGGGTGGGGAAACGTACATTAACCAGGCTCTGAGGCATTTTTTGCATTTGACTTTTCAACTCATGCAAACTCTTGCCCGTAAGCCGCATGGCCTGCAACACTTGCAACGCCGCCACAATACCATCGCCTGTGCTGGTCAACTTACGACATACCAGATGGCCGGATGACTCACCACCCAATAGCCAACCGCGTTTTTTTAGTTCAGCCATTACATAGCGGTCACCCACTTTGGCTCGGGTAAAATCAATACCTAATTCCTGCAGAGCCAACTCCATACCCAGATTACTCATCTGCGTGCCTACTACACCACCTTCCAGCAGACCCTGGCGTTTTTGGTCGGCAGCAATAATAAACATCAGCTCATCACCGTCCACTTCCTCACCCATATGGTCCACCATAATAACCCGGTCGCCATCACCATCTAGGGCAATACCCAAATCGGCTTCTTGCTGGCGCACCAGCTTACGCACAGTGGCAATGGAGGTGGAGCCACACTCCTCATTGATATTCATACCATCAGGGTCAATACCAATGGAAATCAGTTCAGCACCAAGCTCATGGAAGACATTGGGCGCAATATGATAGGTTGCACCATGGGCACAGTCGAGGACTATCTTTAAACCCTTAAGGCCAGTATGAGGCCCCACGGTGCCTTTACAAAATTCAATATAACGACCAGCGGCATCACCAATACGACGAGCCTTGCCTAACATTTCTGCGGGCACACATTCCATTGGCTCCTGTAACTTGGTTTCGATGGCTGCTTCCACGCTATCCGGCAACTTGGTGCCTTTGGCAGAAAAAAACTTGATACCATTATCCTGATAGCCATTATGAGAAGCGCTGATAACAATGCCAGCATCGGCATGAAAGGTACGGGTTAAATAGGCTATAGCTGGCGTAGGCATTGGCCCCAGCAAAAGTACATCAACGCCGGCAGCCGACAAGCCTGCCTGCAAAGCAGATTCAAACATATAGCCGGAAATACGCGTATCTTTACCAATCAGAATTTTACTGCGACCTGACTCAGCAAAAACTTTACCAGCAGCCCAACCTAGCTTGAGCATAAAGTCGGGGGTGATGGGATAAGTACCGCAATGTCCGCGAATACCATCAGTACCAAAATATTTCATAGATTTAATTCCTTTTTACTACACTGTAGTTCGACAGTTGTCCTATATATTAGTTCACAAATTGCATTTAGCTATGCAACACAGCTTGTGCCATCTGCAAGGCATCTACCGTTGCCCCTACATCATGGGTTCGTACAATATTGGCACCGCGCTCAAAAGCCAATACAGCTACCGCCAAACCACCATACAAGCGCTCGTCAACAGGCTTATTGAGAGTATTACCAATCATGCTTTTGCGTGACATACCCACTAACAAGGGCAAGTCAAAGGTGGTTAGTTGCTGCATATGTTTGAGCAATTGCAGATTATGTTGCAAGGTCTTACCAAAACCAAAACCGGGATCCAGCAGCAATTTTTCACGACTTATTTTGACGGCTGCGCAGGCCTTTATGCGCTGCTCAAAATAAGCCCTGATTTCAGCTACCAAATCTGCGTAACAAGGCGCCTGCTGCATGGTCTTGGGCTCACCTTTGATATGCATCAAACAGATAGGCAGACCAGTTTCGGCCGCCGCCTGCAAGGCTCCATCACGCTGTAAAGCCCGCACGTCATTGATTAGACCTACACCGGCTTGCGCTGCTGCAGTAATGACTTGTGGGGTGCTAGTATCAATGGAAACGGCCACAGCAAAGCGCTGGCGTATAGCTTCTATCACTGGTATTACCCGTGACAGTTCTTGTTCTACACTAACTGCATCGGCCCCGGGACGAGTGGACTCACCACCAACATCTATAATACTGGCCCCTTCTGCTACCATAACGGCAGCCCGGTCAACCGCTGCCGCCACACTAACACTGTTATTGGTATACAGGCTGCCCCCATCCGAGAAAGAGTCCGGAGTGACGTTCACCACACCCATTACTTGGGGCTGTTTCAGGTCAAGCTCAATGCCGGCAAAATTCACACTATTGCTTCCCTTGTCAGTTTTCAATTATTCCCATATTAACAAAAAAGGGAACACATAAAGTGCTCCCTCTGGCTATCTACAATAGGCCTTAATGCTGATTTGGTTGTTCTGGTGCCTCTGGCACATCAGGATCACCAAGGTCTTGCTCAGACTGGGTAACCACTTCCTCATCGTCTGCATCACGACCATCATCGCGACCACTGGCATTACCACCATCGCTTTCATCCCAATCTTCTGGAGGTGACACTTCCTGACGCGCCAGCAACTGATCCAATTGGTCAGAATCAATAGTCTCATACTTCATTAAGGCATCAGCCATAGCATCCAGAATATCGCGGTTATCATGCAAAATCTGGTTAGCCTGTGTATAGCAACTATCAATAATCTCTTTTACTTCGCTATCAATGGCTTGCGTGGTTTCATCAGAAAAACCTTTGGCACCTTGGCCTGGCATACCATTGAACGGATCATTGTCTTCGGCTTCATACAGCAAAGGCCCCAGTTTTTCCGACAAACCCCACTTGGTTACCATATTGCGGGCCAACTGGGTCGCACGTTGAATATCATTGGAAGCACCAGTGGTGACACCTTCTTTACCCAAGGTCATTTCTTCAGCAATACGGCCCCCGTAAAGGCTGCAAATCTGACTCAGAATAGACTGGCGGGAAAGGCTATAACGGTCGCCTTCCGGCAAGAACATGGTCACACCCAAAGCCCGGCCACGAGGAATGATAGTGACTTTATATACGGGATCATGTTGGGGCACCATGCGACCTACAATGGCATGTCCAGCCTCATGATAGGCGGTGTTGAGCTTTTCTTCATGGCTCATTACCATGGATTTGCGCTCGGCGCCCATCATAATCTTGTCTTTGGCTTTTTCCAGCTCTTCCATGCCCACCACACGCTTGTCAAGGCGAGCAGTAAACAGGGCCGCTTCGTTCACCAGGTTAGCTAAATCAGCACCAGAGAAGCCGGGGGTGCCACGGGCAATCAGCTTGGGTTTCACACCTTCATCCAAAGGCACCTTGCGCAGGTGCACCTTCAAAATCTGCTCACGACCACGAATATCGGGTAGGGGTACGTTAACCTGACGGTCGAAACGGCCGGGACGTAACAAGGCATTGTCCAGCACGTCTGGACGGTTGGTAGCAGCAATAACGATAATGCCTTCATTACCATCAAAACCATCCATCTCCACCAATAACTGGTTTAGGGTTTGCTCACGCTCGTCATTACCACCACCCATACCGGCACCACGATGACGACCAACGGCATCAATTTCGTCAATAAAGATAATACAGGGCGCCTGTTTTTTGGCCTGTTCAAACATGTCACGCACACGTGAAGCACCAACACCTACGAACATTTCTACAAAGTCAGAACCGGAAATACTAAAGAACGGCACTTTGGCTTCGCCGGCGATGGCTTTAGCCAACAGGGTTTTACCCGTACCAGGCGAGCCCGACATCAATACACCACGCGGAATATGGCCACCCAGACGCTGGAATTTACCCGGGTCACGCAAGAACTCAACCAGTTCCTGCACATCATCCTTGGCTTCTTCTACACCAGCCACATCAGCAAAGGTGGTTTTAATCTGGTCTTCACTCATTAGCCGGGCTTTGCTTTTGCCAAAGGCCATAGGACCGCCACGACCACCCGCACCACCTTGCATTTGACGCATAAAAAACATAAACAAGGCGATAATTATCAGGATTGGGAAGGTAGCAACAAAGAGTTGTGACCAGATGCTTTGCTGCTCGGGCAGCTTACCAATCACTTCTACCTCATGGGCCAGCAAATCATCCACCAATTTTGGGTCAGACAATGCCGGGCGCACCACTTCAAAGCTATTGCCATCAGACAAACGGCCGGAAATGGTGTAACCATCCACAACCACGCTATTGACGCGATCACGCTGTACCTCCTGCACAAATTGAGAATAACTCATGCGATTGGATGTCGATTCGGTACTAAAATTATTAAATACCGCCAGCATCACGGCTGCAATAATCAACCAAAGAGCGAAATTTCTAGCCACATTATTCAATGTCTACTCCTGCTTTACGCTGCATTAAGAGAGCAATCTCTTTATCCTAATAGATACTTCTAGCCTTTAAAGCCTGTTGCCAACTGGTACACTTCACGAGAGCGACTTCTGGACGCCCCGGGTTTACGTGATTGTACCTTCACAAAACTGCTGCGAGTTTCACGCAACAGCTCATCAAATCCTTCACCCTGAAACACCTTGGCCAAAAAACTGCCGCCTGGCTTGAGGATATGACGGGACATATCCAAAGCCAGTTCAACCAGATACATTGACTTGGGTTGATCAATAGCCGGGTTACCACTCATATTGGGGGCCATATCTGAAATTACAAGGTCTGCCTTGCGGCCATTCAAGGCCATAATAATCTCGTCATATACGGATTGTTCGGTAAAGTCGCCTTCAACAAAGGTAACCCCTGCTATCGGGTCCATAGCCAAGATATCAGAAGCAATTACCGTGCCCTTATCCCCTACTAATTCCATAGCAACCTGGGTCCAGCCACCAGGTGCTGCACCCAAATCCACGACCGTCATACCGGGGCGGATAAGTCTGTCACGCTTACTCATTTCCAACAGTTTGTAGCTGGCACGAGAGCGATAGCCATCTTGTTGCGATTGCTTTACATAAGGGTCGTCGAAATGCTCTTTCAGCCAACGCCCCGAGGACTTGGATCTTGCCACGTACTAATCTCTATCTAAACACATCTGCAGTCAAATAATCACAACTGTGCGTCGTCTTGTCATCACCACAGATCTGCATTTCAGGTATAATAGCGCCAGTTTATCACAGTCAGGCCACCCAATGATGCCATTGGCGGCCATTAATTTGGAACATTATGAATCTTAGTCAAGCTCAAAAAAAACACCTGCGCAGTCTGGGCCACAGCCTGCATCCACTGGTTACCGTAGCCGGCAACGGCCTGTCCACCGGTGTTATGGACGAACTGGAACGCGCTTTGAATGACCACGAACTGATTAAAGTAAAGTTTGCTGTTGGTGACCGCGAGGCAAAAAAAGCACTACTGGAAGACATGCTCAAACTCAGCCAGGCAGCGTTGGTACAAGGTATTGGCAATATCGCTTTAATCTATCGTCACAACCCACAAGCTGACCCCAAAAAATCTAATTTGGCGCGTTAGTCTTGGGCTGTTAATAGCCGCTACAAGCAAAAAAGGGCCGGATACATTTGTCCAGCCCTTGCTAATACACCAACCACACTAGGCCAAATGCTGGACCTCAGCAATTTCGTAATCAACCACCCCGCCAGGTGTCTGCACTGGCACTTCATCGCCTTCCATTTTGCCAATTAAAGCCCGGGCAATAGGTGAGCTTACAGAAATCATACCAGCCTTAATATCAGCTTCATCCTCGCCCACAATGCGATAAGTCTTCTCTTCATCTGTGTCAAGATTAATGATTGTCACTGTGGTGCCAAAAATCACCTTGCCCGAATGTGGAACCTGTGTAACATCAATAACTTGCACATGAGACAACTTGCCTTCAATTTCCTGAATACGGCCCTCACAAAAGCCCTGCTGTTCACGGGCAGCGTGGTATTCAGCATTTTCTTTCAAATCACCGTGCTCACGAGCAGTGGCAATATCAGCAATAATACGCGGCCGGGTTACGGTTTTCAGTTCCTGCAGCTCATCACGCAGCATCTTCTCGCCACGCACCGTCATGGGCACTTTACTAATACTCATCAGACTAGCTCCATTTGCAATTATTTGCCCAGGCGCGCATGCAGGTCCTGCAAGCGGCGCACTGTGCTTTCTTCACCAAAATTGATAGCTTCCAGCACCGCCAGAGCACCCGTCATAGTCGTCGCATAAGGCACCTTGTTCTGCAGGGCCGAGCGACGAATAAGGGAAGAATCATTGATCGTTTGGCGACCTTCAGTGGTATTCACCACATAGGTAATTTCTTCATTCTTGATGGCATCAACAATATTGGGACG
>JASMLZ010000015.1 GCA_030748435.1 Gammaproteobacteria bacterium
TGGTCCGGTGCTGGCATTTCCGCTGCGGCTACTTCTGGTACCGGTGGGCTAAAGGCTAACTGGCGCTGCTGGCAACCGGGGCATACGTGATCAGCAAAGCGTCCTTGCAGACGCTGTAAGGCAACAGACTTATTGGCAAAGATATTGGGCTTGCCGATAGCTTGTAGATGGCCGTTGCGAATAATAGGTTTGATGACCTTGCCTTTGAGATTGCACAGGTATAAACCACCCCCAGCTGCGCGCAAGCGTTTGGCTTCTTTAGCCAACAGCTCAGTGCCTGACAAGTCGATAAAGTTGATACCACTGGCAATAATCAGAATGTGCTTTTGCTGCGCTGCCAGTAAGCGTGTCTGCACATAGTCAATAGCGCCAAAGAACAGGGAACCATCGATACGGATAATTTTCAGATTATCGCACTCGGGTAAGGCAGAGCGGTCTGCTGCAATCAGCAGATTAGAGTTATCTTTGCTCGCCATAGCCGTCATGGCAGGTTTGGAGGTGCGGCGCAGGTATAGTACCAAAGACAAGAGTACGCCCAGGTAGATAGCAAACTCCATGGGTAATAGTAAGGTAGCAAAAAAGGTGACGACAAATACCATATGCTCATTACGACCGGCGCGAAAAATAACCTCAATATGATGCCAGTCAACCAGATTCCAGGCGACAACCAGCAAAATGGCAGCCATACTGGGTAAAGTGATATAGGCAGCCAAGGGTGCAAATAGCAGAATAATAACCGCCAGTGCCAAGGCAGCAAAAATCGCTGCCAGAGGGCTGGTGGCGCCCGTTTCATAGTTAACACCAGTGCGCGTAAAAGACCCAGATGCAGCATAACTGGACATAAAACTACCGACAATATTGGATAAGGCCTGGCCACGAAGCTCCTGATTGCCGCGAATGCGCTGCCCTGAACGGGTGGCCACGGAACGCGCAATAGAAACCGCTTCAACCAGACCAAGCAGACCAAGTGCCATGGCGCCAGGGGCTAGGTCACGAATGATTTGGGAATCTATGGGTGGCATGGAAAAAGGGGGTAAGCTGGCAGGAATTTCACCTACCAAGCGAACATTTTGCGCCGCCTCCCAGCCACTGGCCTGCAGGGCGACGGCAACTATGCTACCAACCGCCATGGCAAGCAACATATTGGGCCAGTTTGGGCGGTAGCGGCGGATGGCAATAACGGTTGTCAGAGTAATGGCTCCAACCAGTAAGCTGGGGATATGGGTATGCAACACATTGTAATACAATGACACCCAGTTACCGACAAAATCACCACTATTGGCAACGGGTAGATTTAACACATTTTTTAACTGGCTGGTGGCAATCACCACAGCAGCACCAGAAGTAAAACCAACCACCACGGCATGGGAAACAAAGTTCACCAGTGTGCCCATGCGGGCCAGTGCTAAAGCTAACTGAAATAAGCCAGCCATTAAAGTGAGCGTTAACACCAGACCGATAAACTGTTGGCTGCCGGGCTCAGCCAAGGGACTAATGGTGGTGAACACCACAATTGACAGAGCTGCCGTTGGGCCAGAAATAAGGTGCCATGATGAACCAAATAAAGCGGCAATAACGGTAGGAATAATAGCGGCGTAAAGGCCATACTCAGGTGGCATGCCAGCGATTAAAGCGTAAGCGACACCTTGCGGTAAGACAATAATGGCACCGGTTAGGCCGGCTAAAGCATCAGCGCGCAGGCTGGCGGGGCTGATCTGCTGCGCCCAGACTAGGAATGGAAAAATACGGGCCAATAGTGAATGATGGTTGGGCATAAATCGCTGACAGCTAAAATAGTACATTTATTGTACACTATTTTAACCAGTTCAGGTGATTCTGACAGGGGGCAGTCAGTGGCCGACAATGGTGCCAACCACCTTCAGTTGGCTCTATATCTGGCGCAATGTGCGTAGAGGCGGTGCCTGTACCACCCGGCGGTTAAACCACCAGCCTGCCAAGCCTATCAATAGTGCACCACTAGTTGGTGCTAATAGCCATAGTTCCCAATGCCATTGTAAGGGTAGGTCAAATAACCGGGTTTGTAACACCCCCAGTAGAATTTCGGCCCCAGCACTGGCCAGTAAACCAGCAATAATGCCCATAGTTATATACTCGATCAGCAGCATTTTTTGAATCAGGATTTTGTTGGCTCCCAAAGCTCTGAGGATGGCACTTTCGTGCATCCGTTCGTCGCGACTGGCTTGTACACTGGCTACTAAAACCAATATTCCTGCGGCTAAAATCAATAGCAAAATACTCTCTACTGCCATAGAGAGTTGGGCTACCACCTTTTGGACTTGTTTTAAGATCTGATCAACGTCAATCATGGAAATTGTCGGGTGAGCACGTAATAACGCGCTCAGTTGTGGTCGGTGCTCCGGCGCTACATACATGCTCGCCAGATAGGTAGTGCTATAGGGATCCGTTAGCGGTTTGGAGAATATCAGAAAGAAATTGGGTTGTAAGCCGCCCCATTCAACCTTACGCAGACTGGTAATAGTGGCGCTGTGTTCAATGCCGGCCACGTTATATACCAGTTGGTCACCCAGTTGCCAGCCATAGCGAGTGGCATAGTCCAGCTCGACTGACACCTGTAAATCAGTATCGTCTGCGCGCCACCAATTACCTGCGACTATGTCATTGTCGGCTGGTAAATTTTGGCTCCAGGTCAGGTTGCGTTCCCGGTCGGCCCTTGGCCCAGGTTGGTCTCGGGTAAGTTCGCTTAAAGCTTGTGGGTCCGGGTAAATCAAGCGGCCGCGGGTCATGGGATAGAAATTGAGCCCATTATTGTTAATACCATTGGACACAACAAACATATCTAACTGGTCTCGTTGCTCACCGAATATATTTAGCATAAAGACATTGGGTATGCCGCTTTGCAAGCGCTGTTGCCAGTCACTTAGCAAAAAATTTCGTACCCCAAGCAGGCTGAACAAGAGCATCAGTGCCAGGGCAAAGATCATCATTTGCATGCTGTTTTGACGCCGTCGGCGATGCAGGTTAGCGATGCCTAGCTTGCCTGCTTGGCCGAGATATTGGCGCATCCGCGCAGTGAGCCATAAGATGCTTCGACTTAGCACCCATAATAAGCCTAGAAGCCCACCAATAGCAGCTATCAGACCTAAAGTAATAAGCCAGGATTGGCTATGCCAATAAACCAGTCCTAAGGTAGCCATAAAACCGATCATTAAATGGCTAATGGGCTGTGCACTTCTGGCCACAGCCTGACGCAAAGCTTGTGCTGGAGCCACCTTGGCCAGCCCCAACATGGGTGGCATAACAAAGGTCAACAGACACAGTAGGCCGGTTAAGCCTCCCAACACAAAAGGCTGCAATGGCAGACCAGTGGGTGCTTGGATATAGTCGGCCAGTAGGGCTAGCAGGCCTGTGTATAACAGCCAGGCCAAGGGTAAGCTGAGCAGCAAGGCGGCTAACGCCAGTAGGAGCATTTGTGTAAGATAAAGCCAGCGTAACTGCCGCGGGCGCAAACCCAGACACTTGAGCAGGGCCACATGATTAGCTTGCCGCAGACTATAGCGCCGTGCCGACAGCACCAATGCTACACCCGCCAGAATAACCGTCAGTGAGCCGGCCAGCAGCAGGAACTGCTCGGCTCTTTCCAGGGTATCACTTAAATTATCGTTAGCGTCATCAGGCGTTTGCCAGCGCTGAGCCTGATATAGCATGGGGGTAACCGTCTGGCGCAGATCCTGAAGTTGTTGGGCTGAACCGGCTAGCAACCAACTGCGGTTAATACGACTGCCAGTTTGCACCGCCTGGGTAGCTGACAAATCATTCAGATGCATCATAGCCCGTGGTGCAAAACCGGCAAAGCCGCCACTTTGGTCTGGTTCGCTAATTAATACCTGAGTGAGTGTGAGAGTCGCTTCACCAACGTCAATTTGGTCGCCAACTTTAGCATCAAGGCTGGCCAGCAAACGTGAATCCAACCATAGTTCGCCAGACTTGGGGCCTTGTTGTGTGGCTGTAGCAATACCAAAAGCCTGTTGACTAACCTGTAATTGTCCCTTCAGTGGATACTGGTCGCTGACAGCTTTAATGCTGGCCAATTGCATCAGCTCATCATTAAACAGCATACCCTGAAAACTATGTACTTGAGCCTGTTGCAGGTTGCGCTCTGTAGCGAGTTGCTGCCATTGTGGTGCTATTTTGGCACTACCGTTAAGACGCAGATCTGCAGCTAGAAGACTTGCCCCTTCAGCCACCATGGCTTGCTGTACCTGAGTGGTAAACAGGCTGATGCTGGTAAGACTGGTAATAGCCAGTAGCAGTGCCACTAACAGCAGTTGCAATTCGCCACCGCGCCAATCGCGCCAGGCTAGCCTGGCCGCCAGTTTAAACATTGGCAGCATCCTCTGCGGTGTCAATGATTCGTCCACCTTGCAAGTGCAGTGTGCGTTGACAGCGTGCAGCCAGTTTGGGGTCATGGGTAACCAGTATTAAGGTGGTGTTAGCGGCATGGTTTAGCTCAAATAGTAAATCGGTAATGTAGTTGCCCGTGTCACTGTCAAGATTGCCGGTGGGCTCATCGGCAAACAGAATGGGCGCTTGGGCGGCAAAGGCCCGGGCAATAGCAACCCGCTGTTGTTCGCCTCCGGAAAGTTGATTAGGGTAGTGGTGGCCACGCTCACCCAGTCCGACTTTTTGCAGGTACTGATCAGCCCTTTGTCCGGCATCTTCATTACCTTTGACCTCGAGTGGCAGCATGACATTTTCGCGGGCATTTAGGCTTGGCAACAATTGAAAGTTCTGAAAAATAAAGGCTACTTGTTGCTTGCGTATATCAGCGCGACCTTCTTCGTCCAAGGCGGTAATCTCTTGGCCCGCTAGATACACTTTGCCGTGGCTGGGTGTGTCCAGCCCTGCCAGCATACCTAAAAGGGTCGTTTTACCGGAACCTGAGGCGCCTATTATGGCGACACTCTCGCCGGGTACAATGTTTAGATCAACTTGGTCAAGAATGCGTAAATTGGGTTGATCTGCTTGACCGTTTGGGCTATTTATTACCTGGCACAGGCCTGCAGTGGCCAGAAACGGTGCGCTATTAGACATAGGATTACCAATGATAAAATCAATCAAGCTCGGATTATCGCAATTTATACCCAAATTAGGTATGCCAAAACGCAGCCTTTGCACTATTTTTACATTCTTAAGTATCAGCTTTCCGGTGCCGGCTGACACTGTGCTGGTGCTGGGTGATAGTCTTAGTGCTGGCTATGGCATGGCATTAAAACAGGCTTGGCCTGCCTTGTTGGAAAAACGTTTGCAGCAAGAGTCGCAAGACACCGATTGGCAAGTTATCAACGCTAGTATCAGTGGTGAAACAACTGAGGGTGGGCTGCGTCGTTTACCTTCTTTAATGCAGGAATTTAAGCCAGACTGGTTGCTGTTGGAGTTGGGTGCCAATGATGGCTTGCGCGGTTATCCAGTGTCGATCATTAGCGCTAATTTGGGGCGTATGATTGGCATGGCTCAGGCGGCTGATATTAAAGTGGTGATACTGGGTATTCGTATTCCACCTAACTATGGGGCACGTTATAGTGAGCCTTTCTTTGCTCAATATGCGCAATTGGCACAGAGCTTCAATACCCAATTGGTGCCCTTTATTCTGCAAGATGTAGCGGTCAATCCCGAGCTGATGCAGGCTGATGGTCTGCATCCCACAGCAGAGGCGCAGCCGATTGTGCTGGCTAATGTATGGCGACATATTCGTTGGTAGTCTTGAGCCTGCAGGATATTGATTTTAGGGCACAAAAAAGGCAGGGTTTACCTGCCTTATAGTGTAGCTGGTGTACTAGTTAACTCATTGCGACTTTAAGCTTTTTCATGGCATTTTTTTCCAATTGGCGAATGCGCTCAGCAGAAACCTGATATTGGTCTGCCAGGGTGTGTAAAGTGGACTTGGAGTCGCTCAACCAACGTTGTTGCAGAATATTGCGGCTACGCTCGTCCAGATCAGCCATAGCATTGGCCAAACGCTTATTGGAGTCTTGTTCCCAGTCACTGGCCTCTACTTGCAAGGCTGGGTCTGCACTGTGGTCTTCCAGAAAATAAGCTGGCGCCTGATAAGCGTTATCGTCGTCACTCTCTGGTGCATCAAAGGCCATATCTTGAGCTGCCATACGGCCTTCCATCTGCTCAACCACCTTGGGGTCTACACCCAGATCAGCAGCTACTGAGTTGACTTCATCCTGAGTCAGCCATGCCAGTTTCTTTTTGGCGCTACGCAGGTTGAAGAATAACTTGCGTTGACTCTTGGTGGTGGCGACCTTAACGATACGCCAGTTACGCAGAATATATTCGTGCATTTCGGCCTTGATCCAGTGCACAGCAAAAGATACCAGACGGACACCCACTTCAGGATTAAAGCGTTTTACCGCTTTCATTAGACCAACGTTACCTTCCTGCACCAGATCAGCTTGAGGCAGGCCATAGCCTGAGTAACTTTTCGCTATATGTACGACAAAACGCAGGTGCGACATTACCAGCTGGCGTGCAGCTTCCAAATCATTTTCGTGATATAGACGGTTGGCAAGGGCGCGCTCTTCTTCCACCGTCAGTACTGGAATAGCACTAACAGTTTGCAGATATGCCTCATGGCTTTGGCCCGGTGTTAAGGCATCAATGGCAAGTAATTGCTTACCCATATAATATCTCCTTCATTCTGGAGGCCTTTGGCAAGTTGTTGTAGACAGTCTTTGCCGGTGCATCTCCAACCTCACAATATGTGTACAATTATATCATATTTAGAGGGTTTTTATAGCTCCACCCCTTGTCATAAGGGCAATTTAAAGAATGACTAATGTATATCAATAAACCTTGGGAGACTACTTCGAGGCAGTAATAATAGTCAGGCTTGTTAGCAAGTGCAAGCCTATTATCCTAAAAACCTCAGTTGAACACAGAATTTGCGTTGAGAGGCAGGGCCGCAACACAAGGCGCCGCTCGCAGGCAATGGCCGTAGCCCTTGGCAAGAGCGGCAACGATGGTTTGTGGTTTTGGATTCAGCGCAAAACAGTGTAGCGTTCTTGCACTCACCCACTGGGTGAATAGAACAGCTCGCCATTGTATTTACATTTCAATGTCTTACGCAAGATATAAGCGATCAACTGAGGTTTTTAGGATTATTGGCCAAGCTTGGTAAAGCTCTGTAAAGATGGGCTGGATCAGGGGCGTATTGATACCATTAGGGCGCTATTTTACGGAGCTGGCTTTGCACAGTAAGTAGCGCTGCCAGCATGGCCAGACAACAACTGCCAACCAAGGTAAGCAGCCCATGCCAGGCTTGCAGATTGTGCAACTGCCATTGGCTATTGAAGCTGATCGCCAGGTTGGTTAGAGAGGGTTTTAACGTGGCCAAAGCTATACTCATCATAGCAGTGGCGATGATGCCGGCTAACAGGCCGGTCCAAAATGCCGCATAAAGGAAGGGGCGTCGCAGGTAAGCATTGGTGCCACCCACTAGCTGGATAACCAGAATTTCTGCGCGGCGTTTTTCCATTTGCATGCGCATGGTATTACCCATGACCAGCAATACGCCCAGAGCGAGCATAACTGCCAGCACCCAGATGGCGCGTTGGCTGGATTGTACCAGTGCCTGCAAACGCTGTAGCCACAGTTGGTCAATGAGTACTTGGTCTATATGCTCTTGCTGTTCCAGTTGTTCAGCTAACTGAGCAATGGCATTGGCTGCATTTAGCTTTGGCTCCACCAGTATGGTAGCGGGTATTGGATTGTCTGTCAGACTATCAAGAATATTCCCTAAGCCACTGGCCAGACTGAACTCTTGCAGCGCCGCAGTGGCGGGTATAAAGGTGATATGCTTAATATCAGTCCGTTGCTGCAGTTGTTCAGCCACAGTTTGGGCTTGTGTCGGATTGGTTTCCAAGCTTAAAAAGACGCTAATATGGTTGTTGGTATTGAGCTGGGTAGCCAGACTCTGCACTTGACTGAGCATAACCATCAAGGTGCCGGGCAAAGCCAGAGCAACGGCCAGAGTGAGCCAGGTAAGTAAATTGGTAACCGGGTTAAGCCAAAGGCGTAACCAGCTACTAAGGGCCACTTCATAATGTTCACGTAGTAGGCGTTTGCCTATCGTTTCCGGGC
Source organism: Gammaproteobacteria bacterium (assembly GCA_030748435.1). Taxonomy (GTDB): domain Bacteria; phylum Pseudomonadota; class Gammaproteobacteria; order Pseudomonadales; family Balneatricaceae; genus Njordibacter. The sequence continues at coordinate 8,128 of JASMLZ010000015.1, forward strand.
GACTGCGTTGTGCTTGACTGGTTGTTTTCTCGCTACCTGCCATCTAGCTGCCTCCTGCATAGGCACCACTAATATGGCCTTGGTGTAGATGAATTTTGGGGTGTGGCAAACGTTCAATAAGGTTCAGGTCGTGACTGGCAATCAATACGGTCACGCCAACCTGATTAAACTGCTCGAATAATTGCATAATTTCTGCCGATAATTTGGGGTCCAGATTACCGGTCGGTTCATCGGCTAGTATCAGGCGAGGTTTGTTGACAATTGCGCGAGCGATGCCTATACGTTGTTGCTCGCCTGTTGATAGCACTTTGGGAAGTTGTTTTTCCTTGCTTAGCAGACCTACCTTATCCAGAGCAGCACGTACTCGCCGACCTGCGTCACGATTGTTGTAGCCACTCACTTTTAAGGGCAGGGCAATATTGTCATATACACTGTAATCTTCCAGCAGTTGGTGATGTTGAAATACCAGGCCTATCTTGCGCCGATGCAGGGCAATCTGGTTACCATGGAGTTTGCTTAAATCTTGCTGGTCGACAATAACTCGGCCAGACGAAGGCTGCTCCATAAGCATAACCAGTTTTAGCAGGGTACTTTTGCCAGCCCCGGAATGTCCCGTAAGAAAGGCCATGGCGCCACGTGGCATATGCAAACTGGTATGATCAAGAGCCGTCTTGTCGGCATAGCGTTTGCTGACCTGCTCAAGCTGAATCATGGTGACTTATTTACCTTGGTCCGACGGTTCGAATAAGGCGTCGATAAATTGTTCAGCATCAAAGGGGCGTAGATCATCAGCTTGTTCACCTACCCCGATAAAGCGGATGGGTAGACGGGCCTGTTTGGCGAGCGCAAAAATAATCCCACCCTTAGCTGTACCGTCGAGTTTGGTCAAGGTTACCCCGGACACTCCCACAGCTTCACCAAACAAGGTGGCCTGACTGAGGGCATTTTGGCCAGTGCCAGCATCCAGTACCAGCATAACCTCGTGGGGAGCGTTGGCATCAAGTTTCTGTATCACGCGCACGACTTTGCGCAGCTCATCCATCAAATGGCCCTTGTTTTGCAAACGCCCAGCAGTATCGGCAATGACTATATCAACCCCTTTGGCTTGCGCGGATTGCACGGCATCAAAGATTACCGAAGCACTGTCGGCCCCGGTATGCTGAGCAACAACGGCAACATTATTGCGTTCGCCCCAGGTTTGCAATTGCTCTACGGCAGCCGCACGGAAGGTGTCTCCAGCTGCCAACAAGACAGATTTGCCCTCGGCCTGAAAGCGTTTAGTCAGCTTACCAATAGTAGTGGTTTTACCGGCGCCATTGACGCCAACCATCAAAATAACAAATGGACTGGTTTGCTTAGGGATGGTCAACGGCGCCGTGCAAGGTTGAATCAGATTAGCCAAACATGTACGCAGAGCGCTATACAGTGCCTGTGGGTCCTGTAAATCTTTGCGTGCCACTGTCTCAGTCAGTTCGGTCATAATGGCTGCGGTTGCCTCAACTCCAATATCGGCCATTAAGAGTTGGGTCTCAAGCTCTTCAAATAGCTCATCGTCGATGGTCTTGGCGCCCATAAACAGACTGGCCAGGCCATCACCCAGTTGGGAACGTGTGCGTGCCAAACCTTGGCGGATGCGAGCAAAAAAGCCGCTACTGGAAGGCTTTTGTTGGGGTTGTGCTTGCGGCGTGACGATTGCTTGGTCTGGTATCTGTGCAATGGCGTCTGGTTGAGCGGCCATCGCCTCGGCATGAAGGTCAGTGTCGCTTGCGGTTGTTGCCGTGGACTCGACTTTAGCGGATTGCTTGTCCTGTTTGCCAAATAGATTAAATAGAGCCATGGTTTCTGGCATCCTCCAGTATTTTTCTGAGCCGCATTCTATCATGATGGTAAGTGGGGTTATACCCTGATCCACCAGAACAATCCCTGTTGTTGCCTCGTAAGATGCCCTACAATAGGCCTTTCTATTTTATGTTTGTAGACCTATGACTCGCAACCGTCGCCCATCAAAAAGTAAAGCACACAACCCCTTTAAGGCTATTACAGGTCAGGATAAGGTGGTGGACTTTGCCAAGCCAGCGCGGCAGGAGCTACGTATTATTGCGGGACATTGGCGTGGTCGCAAAGTGCCTTTTACCGCTGTGGCTGGACTGCGGCCAACCTCAGACCGGGTGCGTGAGACGGTATTTAATTGGCTAGCACCAACCTTGCCTGGCGCCTGTTGTCTGGATTTGTTCGCTGGCACTGGTGCTTTAGGCCTAGAAGCCCTGTCACGGGATGCTTCTGTGGTAGATATGGTGGAGTTGTCACAGGTGGCGATGCAGCAATTGCGCAATAATCTGGCGCTGTTGCCCATGCAGGAAAACCAGGTAGCCAAGGTGCATAATATGAGCTGCTTTGATTGGCTACGGCAAGCCCATAAAACCTATGATATTGTGTTTTTGGATCCGCCCTTTGCCTTGTCTTTGATGGATGATGTGCTGGCCCTCTTGCAGGAGGGCCAGTTATTGCGTCAAGGTAGTCTAATCTATATTGAACAGCCCACGCCCTTGGCCAGTTTATCTTTGCCCGAACATTGGCATCTGCATCGCCAAAAGAAGGCTGGGCAGGTGCACTATGGTGTGTTGAGAGTAGAGGCTTAAGAGCCGGTTAGCTCACCACCTTGGCTACTGCTTGCTCGAATAGTTCCAGACCAGCATCGATGTCAGTGTCTGGGATCAACAAAGATGGGGCCATACGCACTACATTTGGCCCTGCTACCAGCACCATTAGGCCGGCATCAGCTGCCGCCTGTTGGAAGACACCAGCCTGTCCTTGATATTGTTCCGTCAGGGCACAGCCCAGTAGGAGCCCACGACCACGTATTTCAGAACAAAAATCATAGCGGCTATTGATGGCAGCCAAGCCGGCTTTAAAACGTGCAGATTTGGTGTTTACTGCGCTTAACACCTGTGGCTGGTTGATTAGGTCCAGTACCTTGCCAGCAATGGCGCAAGCCAAGGGGTTGCCCCCATAAGTACTACCATGGGTGCCGATACCAAGGTGCTTGGCAATAGCTTGTGTGGTTAGCATGGCGGCTACCGGGAAGCCGTTACCCAGGCCTTTGGCGCTGGTCATAATGTCTGGAGTGATGCCCAGTTGTTCATAGGCATACAGGGTACCCAAGCGACCGACGCCCGTTTGTACTTCGTCCATTACTAGCAAGGCTTGATGCTGGTCACAGAGTTCCCGCACGCGTGTGGCAAAAGCTGGATCAGCAGCTATGATACCGCCTTCTCCTTGCAAGGGCTCCATAACGATGGCACAGGTTTTATCGGATACGGCGGCTTCCAGTGCCATGATATCGTTGTAAGGCAGGTGGGTAATGCCTTTAATGGCAGGGCCAAAGCCCTCCCGGTATTTGGCTTGGCCACCAACGCTGACAGTAAATAATGTGCGGCCGTGGAAGCCTTGCTCAAAGGCAATAATTTCATGTTTTTCTGGGCCAAACTCATTCTGGGCATAACGACGTGCCAGTTTAAAGGCCGCTTCGTTAGCCTCAGCGCCAGAGTTGGCAAAGAATACCCGCTCGGCAAAGGTGGCAGAGGTTAGTTGCTGGGCTAGTTTTAAGGCGGGTTCATTCGTCATGACATTGGACAGATGCCAGATTTTCTCACCTTGCTGCTGCAGGATGGCCAGCATTTCAGGATGAGCATGCCCTACGCTGGTTACCGCAATACCGCCGGCGAAATCAATAAATTCGCGACCTTCCTGATCCCATATGCGAGATCCTTCGCCGCGCACTGGGATCATGGTTGCAGGTGCATAGTTGGGCACCATAACTTGCTCAAAGAGTTCGCGTTTAAGTGATTTTTTGGCCATCATATATTCTCTATCCCGGGTTAACTGTATAGCTCTCATGTTGCAGATTGGTGATCGCCCCCACTGCCACGGACAATTTCGCCAGATCCAAATCCTGGCTATTGTGCAATTCATCAAATAGCCCACCTAAGCGGGTCAGGGCTATATGTTGTTGCTCTTGCCAGTCGGCTAGGCTGGCACACTGTAAAACTTTAGCTGTGAGACTGGTTAGCGTAGTCTCCAGTTCCTTTTTCAGGCTATTGCGAGCCTTACGTTGCCAAGCATCGGCGCTGGGCAGTGCGTTGATGGCTTGGCACAACCAATCAGCCTGAAAATGCTCATACAGAGCAAACCAAAGCTTACCAGCCTCAGCCACTGAATGCTGATGACGTTTGGCCGCACTGGCAATATCAAGGCCATAGTGGATAAATTCCAGTTGGCTTAATTGTAAGCTGGCGTCTTTGTTGAGGCCACTTGCCGTGTAAGTTTTTTGGTGTTTGCGTAGCCGCGCCTGAGCTGGTTTGGGCAACCATTTCATCAGGTTGATAGCATAGCTTTGCAAGGCCTCGCTGTATAGATCAATCATACTATTTATGCTGTTGCCAGCGTGCTGTTGTAGTAGCCATTGCACCATGCCTTCGAGCAGCGATTGAATCTGCCCGTGCAGAGCCATAGCTTGGCTGTAATTTAGCTGCAAAGTGACCTGATCCAGTTGTTGCCACATGTTGGGTGCCTGCAGAATATGACTGGCTGCCATAAAGGCACGGGCTATATCACCGGCCCCAGCACTGGTTTCCTCTTGTAGCAAGTGGAAAAAGCTTGCGCCCATGCGGTTGCCAATCTGGTTGGTGACATGGGTGGCTATGATTTCCGAACGCAGTGGGTGGTTGCCCATAGGTGCAGCGAATTGCTTTTGCAGCGGTTGCGGGAAGTAATCACTCAGGGCCTGACTTAGATAGGGGTCATCGGCAATACCGGCTAACATTAGCTCATCAAACAAATGCATCTTGCTATAAGCTAACAAGACCGCAATTTCAGGCCGGGTCAGGCCTTCCTGCTGCCGCATACGTTCGTCTATTTGAGCATCGCTTGGCAAGCCCTCCAAAGAGCGATTAAGACGCCCCAGACTTTCCAGATGGTGTATCAGGCGCTTATGATTGTGCAGGTTGGCAGGTGCAGTGTGATGAGCAATACTTAATACCAGACTTTGATGATAATTGTGGTTTAGCACCAGATCAGCTACTTCATCGGTCATGCTGGCCAGCAATTTATTACGCTGCTTTAGGGTCATGTCGCCGTCTTCGACTACCTGACTAAGCAGAATCTTGATATTTACCTCATGATCAGAGCTGTCGACACCGCCAGAATTGTCGATGGCATCGGTATTTATCAGACCGCCATGTTGGGCAAATTCAATGCGGCCAGCCTGAGAGCAACCCAGATTGCCGCCTTCACCAACAATACGGGCGCCAAGTTCGCAACCATTGACCCGCAGGGCATCATTGGCAGGGTCGCCAATGTCGTTGTGGGTTTCACTGCTAGCCTTAACGTAGGTACCAATACCGCCGTTCCAGAACAGGTCGACTGGCATTTTCAGCAAGGCTTGGATGAGCTCGTTGGGTGTGAGTTGAGTTGCTTGCGTAGCTAACATAGCCTGCATTTGTGGACTGAGATCAATATGCTTGGCGCTGCGCTCAAAAATACCACCACCTGCGGAAATAAGTTGGCTATCATAGTCCGCCCAACTGGAACGGGGCAACTTGAATAAACGTTCGCGTTCAGCATAGGATTGGCTCGCCTGTGGGCTGGGATCAACAAATATATGTAGATGGTTAAAGGCGGCTTGCAAGCGGATATGTTTGGATAGCAACATGCCATTGCCGAATACGTCGCCAGCCATATCACCTACCCCAATGGCGGTGAAATCCTGATGCTGGCAGTCGTGGCCGGTTTCGGCAAACAAGCGCTTTACCGACTCCCACGCACCACGCGCGGTAATGCCCATCTTTTTGTGATCGTAGCCATTGGCACCACCAGAGGCAAAGGCATCGCCCAGCCAGAATTGATTATTGGCGGAGATATCGTTAGCGATATCGGAGAAGGTGGCCGTACCCTTATCAGCTGCAACCACCAGATAGGGGTCGTCATCGTCGTAACGTACCAGTTGTGCTGGGGGTGTGACCTGTTGATCAATAATATTGTCAGTTAAGTCTATTAGGGCCTGAATAAAGGTAGAATAGCTGCGCATCACTTCTGCCATCAGTTCCTCACGACTGGCATGCTCTGGCAATTGCTTACATACAAAGCCACCTTTGGCCCCCAATGGCACTATGACGGCGTTCTTTACCATCTGGGCTTTTACCAGCCCCAGTACCTCTGTGCGATAGTCCTCATGGCGATCAGACCAGCGCAAGCCGCCTCGGGCCACCTTGCCACCGCGCAGATGGACACCTTCTACCCAGGCCGAAAACACAAAGATTTCGAACTTGGGTAAAGGTAAAGGCATACCTGGAATATGCTTTGGGTCTATCTTCATGGCCAGATAAGCTTGGGCCTGACCCTGTGTGTCAGTCTGGTAGTAATTACATCGCAAGGTGGCTGTAATCGTTGCTAAAAAGTATTTAACGATGCGGTCTTCGTTGAGATTGCTGACCTGATCCAGGGCCTGATTGATCTCCTCAGTAATCTGGTTCTGACTTTGCTGAGTGTGTGACTGTGGGTCAAAGCGGGCGGCAAATAGAGCCACCAGCAAACGCGCAATATGGGCATTTTTATTGAGTGTAGTTTGTATATAGCTTTTACTAAATGGCACTTGAATTTGATGCAAATAGGCGCTGATGGCGCGCATTAGTTCAGCCTCGCGCCAGCTTAAGCCTGCGGTAAGTACCAGGCTGTTAAAGCGGTCGCTGGCAATGCGGCCAGTGTAGGCCTGAGCAAAGGTTTCCTGAAATAGCTCTTTAATAGCATCTACGTCAAGCTCACTGTTGGCGGTAAATTGAATGGCGAAATCAATAATCCATAAAGCCTTCCCCAAGGCTGGTTTGACCGTATAGGGATGAGCACTGATTACCTTTACGCCCATATGCTCTAATATTGGTAAAACATCTGACAGGGTCTTGGCATGGCCTAGTCCAAAGACTTTAAAGTTCAGGCAATCCGGTGCTTCTTGCAAGTTCTGGTACAGATGCGTCGCTAAGGGTGCTGCTGCTGTCAGTTGTTGCAGACGTAAAAGATCCTTAAGGGCAACGTTGGCACTATGATTTTCCTGATAAGCCAGAGGGAAAGCATGCTCATACTGACGCCACAACTGGCGGCCTTGTGCGTCACCCAGTTTGCTTTGTAAAACGTTGAGTAGGTGGTCTTGCCAGGACAGCATAGCACGCCGCATTTTTTGTTCGAGCTGGTCACTGTCATAGGTCACAGCATGCATATTGTGACCATGTATGGTGATATGTACTCTGGCCATGGTCTGTTCAGCGAAGGAAACACTGAATTCAGAGCTGCTGCCATTAAATTCCTGCATAAGGATATTTTGCAGTTGCAGGCGCAGTTCTGTATGGAAGCGCTCACGTGGTACATATACCAAGGCTGTAAGAAAGCGGTCATACGTATCAAAGCGCATAAACAGCCGCAGGCTGTTGCGTTCTTGCGTTTCCAAGATGCCTTTGACAATGGGGAGTAACTCCTCCACTGGTGTTTGTAACATTTCATCCCGTGGATAGCTGTTCAGAATATGTAATAAAGCTTTACCTTTGTGGCTGGCGGGCAATACCTGTATGCCTTCTTGAATGTGCTTGGCTTTGTGGCGTAAGACGGGGATTTCATGTACCCGCGCCACATAAGCAGCCGAAGCGTAGAGACCAAAGAATCGATGCTCACCTGTCACCTCACCATGCTGGTTAAACTGTTTAACTCCCAAATAGTCAAACTTGACTGGGCGGTGGACAGTGGAACGACTGGTAGACTTGGTAATAACCAGCATCTGTTGCTGTTTTGCCAACTCGGCTTGATAGGGACTTAATACCGAGGGCTGTAGTTGCTGCTTACTGCTGTTGTCAGCACGGAAGGTGCCCAAGCCACTGTTAGCATTGGGTACCATTGAACATTGTTGCTGGTTTTGTTGCAGGTCGTAATAGCGGTAGCCCATAAAGGTAAAGTGGTTGGCTTCAGCCCAGCGCAAAAAGGCCAGATTTTCTGCTTTAATATCGTCCTGGACAGGTAGTTGCTGGGCTTCCAGTTGTACAATCAAATCTGCCATCGTCTTACGCATGGCCTGCCAGTCATCAACGACCAGACGCACATCATGCAGCACCGCTAGCAAATTGTTCTGCACAGTATCAATATCTTCACGCTCGGTGAGGTGGTCAATTTCAAACCGCATAACAGCTTCCAGATGGGGCTCATCCGGGTCGCCAGAAAATGGCATGATGCTTTCAATCAGGCCTTGCTGGTCACGTTGTATGGCCAGCACTGGATGTGTGGTCATATGGATGGTATGGCCCAACAGTGCCAGCGCGCTGGTGATTGAAGACACCAGAAATGGCCGATCCTTGCAGACGATATCGATAATGGTATGACGGCTTTCCCACTCATGCTCTTCATGGTTGGGGTGGTAGATGATCACCTTGTCTTCATCGGCCTGGCGCTGATAAATGTGTTGCCATAGACAGTTGATGGCGCCCAGCATATCGTCTGGCTTACACTGCAGCAGTTCTTTGGGGATGCTTTCGGCAAAATAGAGGTGGGCCAGATTCTGTCGCTGCTGACTTGGCTGTTGGCCAAATTGCGTGACAATTTGCTCGCAAATCTGGGCAATGGCGTCTTGCTTTTTTTGTTCATGGCTGCGCATGTTCTGCTCCTGCTGTGGTCGTTCCTGAGAGTGGAATCTGCATAAGCTATTATCAAGCAATAAAAACCTTGGGGCTACCCGCTAATTTCAGCTACAGCGACCTAAATAGCCTTGGTTTGGACATAAGTGATTAATTCAGCTTGAGTATACGCTTGTGGCATGCTTTTATTCAGTGCCTCAATATCAATGTGGAATGTTATGGATATTTTTGCTTCGGCAACCTTGCTGTTTTTGGTTATGGATCCCTTGGGAAATGTGCCGTTATTTATGTCGGTACTAAAGACGGTGCCAGATGAACGCCGTAATTGGGTGTTGCGTCGGGAGTTGCTAATTGCTTATGCCGTTCTAATATTGTTTTCACTGATTGGCCCCTATGTGTTGGGCTTTTTGCAGTTGTCACAGGAAGCCATCAGTATTGGCGGAGGTATCGTACTGTTTTTAATCGCTGTGAAAATGATTTTCCCTACTGAGCAGGGCTTATTGGGAACGGTGCATAAAGGTGAGCCCTTGGTTGTGCCCTTGGCTATTCCGTTGGTGGCAGGCCCATCAAGTTTGGCTATGATTATGCTAATGCGTGAGCAGGCAGCAGGCGACTGGTTCAGTATGTGGCTGGCCGTGACTTTGGCTTGGGCCGCCAGTGCGCCTATTTTGCTGGCCTCCAAACGTTTGTTTAAGTTACTGGGTGAGCGTGGTTTGACCGCCATAGAACGTTTGATGGGTATGGTGCTTATTATCATGTCCGTGCAAATGTTGTTACAAGGGATTGCTGAGTATCTGCGTCTGGGTGCTGTCGCCTAACTGGGTCACAAGTGGGGTAAATGCGGTACATAGGGTCGTTTCCTGACAGGCTAAAGTGTCGTCAATAGGCGATAGTGTCGCTTATTTGTGGCGTTGGGGTTGTTGGCCCGAGCAAATGAAGATGGTAGAAGAATGAGCCTAAGTGTATTTGATTTAATGAAGGTGGGTATTGGTCCATCCAGTTCCCATACGGTTGGTCCTATGCGTGCCGCGGTGGCCTTTGTAAAGCAATTGCAAAAGCAGGGTATGTTGACTCAGGTAGCCCGTGTGGAAGGTGAACTATATGGTTCTCTGGGGGCCACAGGTAAAGGCCATGCCAGTGATATCGCCGTGGTCTTGGGGCTGTTAGGTGAAGCCCCTGAAACCATAGAGCCGCGGATGGTGCAGCCGGTGTTGGATAAGGTGGCAACTGATGGTCAACTGCCCTTGGGCGGCAGTGATCATCTTATAGACTTTGACCAGCGGCGTGATGTTATCCTCAATTTGCAGGAATCTTTGCCCTATCATCCTAATGGCATGACCATGCGCGCTTTTGCAGAAAATAATGATTTACTGTGTGCTGTCACTTACTATTCGGTGGGTGGTGGATTTGTGGTTGATGAGGCGTCGGCTATGGCTGATGAACTGCATATGGATGATGACTCACCCATTGTGCCCTACCCATTTGCCACGGGAATGGAACTGCTTGCCCATTGTGATGCCACGGGTATGAGTATCAGTCAAATCATGATGGAAAATGAAAAAACCTGGCGTACGGAAGAGGAAGTGCGGGCTGAATTGCTGCATATGTGGCGCGTTATGCAAGATTGTGTTACCCATGGTTGTCATACGGAAGGTGTGTTGCCTGGTGGCCTGAATGTGAAACGGCGGGCGGCGAACTTGTATGCCAAGCTGAATTCTCTGGGTTCGGTCAAGGTTATTACGCCCCAGCTATCAGCTATGGATTGGGTAAATCTGTATGCTATGGCGGTAAATGAAGAAAATGCGGCTGGTGGTCGTATTGTTACCGCCCCCACTAATGGTGCTGCGGGTGTGATTCCGGCGGTTATGCATTATTATGATAACTTCTACCCCGGTGCCAATGATGATGGTATTGTTAAGTTTATGCTGGCCGCTGCCGCGGTGGGTATTCTGTGTAAACTTAATGCCTCCATTTCAGGGGCTGAAGTAGGCTGTCAGGGTGAAGTAGGCAGTGCCTGCGCTATGGCAGCAGCTGGTTTGGCAGAAGTAATTGGTGGTACTGCCATGCAAGTGGAAAATGCGGCTGAAATTGGTATGGAGCATAATTTGGGCCTTACTTGTGATCCGATTGCGGGTCTGGTGCAAGTGCCCTGTATCGAGCGTAATGCTATGGCGGCTATCAAGGCAATTAATGCTGCCCATATGGCTTTGCGTGGTGATGGCGAGCACTTGGTGTCACTTGACGATGTGATCAAGACGATGCGAGATACAGGTGCCGATATGCAGGAAAAATACAAAGAAACCTCCCGGGGTGGTCTGGCGGTAAACGTGATTAACTGTTAAGCAGGTAACTAAATAATGACTGATCAGCATCCTCAAGCTGGAATTTTGCCACCGGTAGCAAAATCAGCAAAACAAAATATGGGGTTTGGGGAACGTCTGCGCCATCTGCGTTTACAACGGGGGATGACCTTGCAGCAGGCTAGTAAAACCACGGGGGTTGCTCAATCCACCCTCTCCAAAATGGAAAATGAGCAGTTGTCGCCAACCTATAATCTGATGCAAAAGCTGGCGCTTGGGTTGGATGTAGAAATGCCGCAGCTCTTTATGCCCATTACTGAGCCACAGATTTCTGGCCGTCGGGTGGTGACTCGTAAAGGCCGTGGCCGAGCCCATGCTACGGCCACCTATAACCATGAATTAATTGCTATGGACCTGGAATCCAAGCGTATGGTGCCCTTTAAAAGTCGTGTGCGTGCTCGCAGTATGGATGAGTTCAGTGATTGGGTGCGGCATGATGGTGAAGAGTTGTGTCTGGTGCTGGAAGGTCAAGTAACCGTGTATACTGAGGAATATGAACCTCTGGTGCTAAATGAAGGCGACAGTTCCTACTTTGACAGCACTATGGGGCACGCCGTGGTATCTTCCAGTGAGGAGGATGCCCTCGTCTTTTGGGTATGTTTACCGTGAATAGAAAAGTTGTACTTGCCAGTGGTAATGCTGGCAAATTGGCCGAGTTTGGTCAGAGCTTAGCGCCCCTGGGCATTGAACTTATCCCCCAAAGTCAGTTTGTTGTCACAGAAGCTGAAGAAACGGGGTTAAGTTTTGTGGAGAATGCCATTATTAAAGCCCGCCATGCCTGTGCAGCATCTGGTTTACCAGCTCTGGCGGATGATTCCGGGCTTGAAGTAGATTATTTGAGTGGTCAGCCAGGCATCTACTCGTCACGTTTTGCCGGGCTGGTCGGCCCGCACAAGGATGCTGCCAATAATGCCAAGTTATTAGCGGAGTTAGCAAGGGTGGCAGAGCCGCAACGCAGTGCGCGTTTTCAATGTGTACTGGTGTATATGCGCCATGCCAATGATCCAGTACCATTGATTTGTCAGGCCGCATGGGAGGGTAGTATTTTAAAGCAGGCACAGGGCCTTGACGGCTTTGGTTATGATCCGCTGTTTGCGGTAGCGGGCATGCAGTGCAGTGCCGCTGAACTAAGCAAAACAGAGAAGATGGCAGTCAGCCATCGTGGGCAAGCCCTAAAGCAACTTATTGTGGCCCTAAAGTAGCATTGTTATGGTTGTTTCGCCGGTACCGCAGTTGCCGCCATTAAGTCTGTATATCCATGTGCCCTGGTGTCTGCAGAAGTGTCCTTATTGTGATTTTAATTCCCATGCTATGGGGCCGCAGCCTGTGCCCGAGCAAGCCTATGTAGACAAGCTTTTGGCTGACTTGGAGACTGAGGCAGTGTGGGCACAGGGTCGACCTTTGCAGAGCATTTTTATTGGTGGTGGTACGCCTAGTCTGCTATCAGCTGAAGCCCTGACGCAGTTGTTGCAGGGCGTGCGTCAGCAACTCGATTGTGAGGCTGCCATGGAGGTTACTCTGGAAGCCAACCCGGGAACTTTTGAGGTGGCGCGTTTTGCCGGGTTTCGAGCAGCTGGTGTAAACCGACTTTCTATTGGTGTGCAGAGTTTTGATGATGGCTGTTTGCAACGTCTGGGGCGGGTCCATAATGCCCAACAAGCACAAACTGCTATTACTGCTGCGCAAACTTTGGGCTTTGAGCATATCAATGTGGACCTTATGCATGGTTTGCCCGGGCAAAGTCTGGCTATGGCTGAGGCTGATCTGGAGCAGGCCATAGACTGTGCGACGGATCACCTATCCTGGTATCAGCTGACTCTGGAGCCAAATACCTTATTTTATAGCCAGCCACCGGTATTGCCCGATGAAGATGCGTTGGTGGATATTCAGGATCGCGGTCAAGCACTCTTGCAGTCTGCAGGCTTTGCTCAGTATGAAGTATCTGCTTGGTGTCAGCCAGGTAATACAGCACGTCATAATCTTAATTATTGGCAGTTTGGAGACTATCTGGGTATTGGCGCTGGTGCCCATGGCAAGGTGTCCAGTATTAACGATGGGCACCTTGAAGTACAGCGGCGGGTTAAGCTGCGCCAACCCAAGGCCTATCTGCAAAGTATGCAACCATTGGCCGCAAATGATTATGTAGCAGTAGCAGATTTGCCTCTGGAGTTTTTTATGAATGTGCTGCGTTTGCGCCAAGGGGTGCCAGAGAACCTGTATGCCCAGCGCACAGGTTTGGCTCTACACCATGTAGGTGCTTTAAACAGGCTTAGGCAACGTGGCTTATTGGTTGCCGAACGCCTGCAAACCACCGCTCTGGGCTGGCGTTTTTTAAATGAAGTGTTAGCCGATTTTGAGAGTTAGTAGACTATTGTTCAATATAGAAAGTTTGGCTGAATTTTAGCGGTATGGCTGGAGCATGTGGGTCAGGCTGTATACGGATATCAAATTGCCACATTTCGGCCTCACTAAAGCGCAGTTCTGCAATATAGTAAATAGCCCCTGGTTCGACAATTTGCTGGAACTCCAGAGGGTAAATTTGCCCCACCAGATTCTTACGCTGCCCCGCAACCATGGCCATTAAGGGTTTGTTGTCGTTACTATCCAATACCGATATATTTACCAGAGCGCGGTTACGTGCCCGGGTAAAACCCAGTGCTTGAGCTATTTCTGGTGTCACCAGCATGGTGTTAAAGGCGTTGTAGTGAATCTGGTAGTCCCTTGTTTCCAGTAGCTGTTCGGCATGGGTGAGGCTACCAGCCAAGCTGCTGACACAGACCATAAGAGTAATAAGCAAGGCACGAAACAAGGACATGGGCAACTCTGAAGTGATAAAATGAGGCTTCTATTTTCCTAGAAAAGGTGGTCTATTGGCAAGGGCAGTATGTAACTCCAATAATGCTACCAGACCAAGCTATCAGTGCCTAACTGCGGAATTTGGGTTTCAGGTTTTGTGTGGTTGTGAGAAACTAGGCCTGTGTATTCGAGTTATCAATATAAGTTGAGTTTTAATCCATGCATCAAGCCGCTGTTTTTCTAGTGCAAACCCTGCTGGGCTTGTACGTTATGATTTTACTGATCCGTTTTTTATTGCAACTGACACGAGCAGACTTCTATAACCCCATCTCGCAGGCATTGGTAAAGATTACCCAGCCAGTGGTGAACCCGTTGCAGAAGCTGTTGCCCCGTGCCGGGCGTATCAGCTTGCCAACCCTGATTATGGCGCTGGTGGCCCAGGCTATTTTGATTGCCTTGGTGTTTATGTTATCCGGGTTGGGTTGGCCCGAGCCAATCAGTGTATTGATTTGGAGTCTGATTGGCTTGGCTTCACAGTTGTTGGATATTCTTTTCTTTGCGGTTTTGGCTGGCATTATATTGAGTTGGGTAGCGCCTCAGAGTTACCATCCAGCCACCCTGCTATTGCACCAGATAACGGCACCAGTAATGGCGCCGGCACGGCGTCTATTGCCTAATTTAGGCGGCCTGGATTTTTCACCCATTGTGGTGTTTATTGCGATCAATTTAATTGAAATGATGGCCATTTACCCATTGGCCCGGGCTTTTGGTATGCCGCGTGGGCTGATTGTTGGTCTTTAACTGCTAGGATAGTTAAGTATGAGTGCAGAAGATTTTAATTTTGAAGCCTCCTTGCAACAACTGCAGCAGTTGGTGCAGCAAATGGAGCAGGGTAAATTGTCGCTGGAAGAATCCATGCAGGCTTTTGAACAGGGTATAGCCCTTACTCGGCAATGCCAGCAAGCACTGGATAAGGCTGAGCAAAAGGTGCAGACGCTGATGCAGGACGCGACAGGCAAGCTGGTAGAGCAGCCTTTTACTGCTCAGGCAGATATTGACAAGGAACAGGGATAAGGACGAACCGTGTCGGGAGCCATGTTTTTACAACGGGCACAGGTCCGTGTTGAAGAAAGCCTGCAACAAGCCATTGCGCAGTGTCAGACCAGCCCCCGTTTGGCGGAGGCTATGGCATACAGCTGTTTGGGCGGTGGCAAACGTATTCGTGCGGCACTGGTTTATGCGGCGGCCCATGCTTGTCAGGCGGGCCCTCAGCAACTGGACCAGATAGCGGCGGCTGTCGAGGCTCTGCATGCCTATTCTTTGATACATGATGACTTGCCGGCTATGGATGACGATGATCTGCGGCGCGGTAAGCCTACCAGCCATATTGCCTTTGACGAGGCGACGGCCATTTTAGCGGGGGATGCCCTGCACAGCCTGGCCTTTGAATTATTGGCTGCCTGCGCTGGTGAATATATCAGCTCTAAGCAAGCTCTACAGATGGTACAGGCTCTGGGCCAAGCAGCTGGTGCCAAGGGCATGGTAGCTGGACAAATGCTGGATATGGCTGCCGAGCGGCAAGCCGTGGAATTGCCTGCATTGGAATTGCTACATACCCACAAAACCGGCGCTTTGATTAATGCCAGTATTCAGTTGGGTGCTCTGGCAGCAGGTGACGTTAGCCAGCAACAGTTAACCGCCCTGCAAACCTATGGGCAGGCTGTTGGTTTGGCTTTTCAGGTGCAGGACGATATTCTGGATATTGAAAGTGATTCAGCAACTCTGGGTAAATTACAGGGTGCGGACTTGGCCCGAGGTAAGTCTACCTATCCGTCTTTATTGGGCATGGAGGCGGCCAAGGAACTGGCTCAGGAGTTGCTGGAAAAAGCCCTGCTCAGCTTGGATATATTTGCTGAACGGGCAGTCTATCTGGAATATCTGGCGCGTTTAATTGTGACCCGTAAGAGCTGATTAGCATGCCACCTGCCGCCCGCAATATTCCCACTTCGCGACCCTCGACCCCCTTACTTGATAAGATTCAGAATGTGGTTGATCTGCGTGCCTTGCAGATGCAGCAATTAGCGCAATTGGCCCATGAACTGCGCCAGTATTTATTATATTGTGTTGGTCAGACAGGTGGTCATCTGGGTGCTGGCTTAGGTGTCGTAGAGCTAACTATTGTTCTGCACTATGTGTTGGATACGCCTAATGATCGTCTTATCTGGGACGTTGGCCATCAGGCCTACCCACATAAAATCCTTACCGGCCGCAAAGATGCCATGCTTGGCATGCGTCAGGCGGGTGGTTTAGCACCTTTCCCCAAGCGTGATGAAAGCCCTTTTGATTGTTTTGGCGTAGGTCACGCCAGTACTGCCATCAGCGCCTTATTGGGTATGTCCCTGATCGATGGGCAGCAATTGCAGCACGTGGCTGTGGTTGGTGATGGTGCTCTAACTGGCGGTATGGCTTTTGAAGCGCTGCATCATATGGCCCATAGTCAAGCCAATGCCTTGGTAATCGTTAATGATAACGACATGTCGATTAATGCCAATCAGGGCGGTGTAGCTAAGTTTCTCGATGAAACCGGTGCGGATGGAGGGCCCAAGGCCTGGTTTACTGCCCTTGGTTTTACTTATGCCGGGCCAGTGGATGGTCACGATATTGACAGCTTGCTGAAACATATACAGGACTTGTTGCGGTTACCTGGACCCAAGTTGCTACATATACACACTATTAAGGGTAGAGGTTATGTGGCGGCGGAGCAGGACCCAGTGGGTTATCATGCCATCGACAAAATAGACCCTATTCATCACCAGCCAGCAGATGTGGGTGCCAGTTATGCTCAGATATTTGGTGACTGGGCTTTAGGCTTGGCCGCCAAGGATCCGCGTTTACAGATGATCACTCCAGCCATGGTTGGTGGTTCCGGTTTGTCAGTTTTTGCTGATCAATATAATGAGCGTTTACATGATGTGGCCATAGCCGAGCAGCATGCAGTAACTTTGGCAGCGGGTATGGCTTGTGCTGGGGCCAAGCCGGTGGTGGCGATCTATTCAACCTTTTTGCAGCGTGGTTATGATCAGTTGGTGCATGATGTGGCACTACAGAATCTGGATGTGTTATTTGCTATAGACCGCGCTGGCGTAGTAGGTGAAGATGGTGCCACACACACAGGGGCCTATGATATTGGCTACTTAGCCTGCCTACCGAATATGCTGCTGATGGCACCCAGCAGTGCTCAGGAAGCCACAGCTATGTTGCAGTTGGGCTATGATCATGAGGGCCCTGCAGCCGTACGCTATCCGCGAGGAGCGGCGCCAGAGGGTGCGATGGTCGCAGATCTTACTATTGGCCAATCGCATGTGCTGCAGCAGGGTAGCAGAGTAGCCATACTTAACTTTGGTGCTCTATTGGCAGCGGCGGCAGAGGCTGCTGCCAGCCACCATGCCACGCTGATTGATATGCGCTTTGTTAAGCCATTGGATTACAACAGGCTGCAGCAGCTACTGGACTATGATCTTTGGGTAACAGTAGAAGACCATGCTGTAACTGGCGGAGCTGGCGCTCTAGTGGCCCAGTGGCTGGCCCAACAAACATGTGCTGAACAACCAAAATTGATTAATCTGGGGCTGCCAGATAAGGTTTTGGCTCATGCTACTCGGCACCAAATATTGGTTGAGTCGGGATTAACTTCTGCTGGTATAGCAGCAGCTATTAGTCATACCTTGACGGTTTAACCTAAAAACCTCAGTTGAACACAGGATTTGCGCTGAGAGACAGGGCCGCAAAACAAGGCGTCGCTCGCAGGCAATGGCCGTAGCCCTTGGCAAGAGCGGCAACGATGGTTTGTGGTTTTGAATCCAGCGCAAAACAGTGTAGCATTTTTGCACTCACCCACTGGGTGAATAGAACAGATCGCCATTCTATTTACATTTCAATGCCTTACGAAAGATATAAGCGATCAACTGAGGTTTTTAGGTTTAATCCAGTAGATGATCGAGCTTGTCGGCTTTAGTGGCCAGATAAGCATTATTGTGGCTGTTTTTACCCACTTGAATTGCTTCGCGGGCTGTCACAGGTATGCCCAAGTTGGTTAAGGCGTTTATCTTACGTGGGTTGTTGGTCATTAGGCGCACTGATTGTACGCCCAGATGATCCAGCATAGCCTTGGCCATTTCATAGGTGCGTTCGTCAGCATTAAAGCCCAGCTTTTCATTGGCCTCTACGGTATCGGCTCCCTGATCCTGCAAGTTATAGGCTTTGATCTTGTTGATCAAGCCGATGCCTCGGCCTTCCTGACGCAGGTAAAGCACTACTCCCTGGCCTTGGTCGGCGATGCGTTTTAAGGCTTCGTTAAGTTGAAAGCCACAATCGCAGCGCATGCTAAACAAGGCATCACCAGTTAGGCACTCAGAATGCATACGCATAAGTACGCCTGTTTGTGCCTGCAGGTCGCCCATAGTCAAAGCAATATGTTCTTTGCCAGATTCACTATCGGCAAAACCGTGCATGTCAAAGGTACCAAAAGGCGTTGGCAATTTCGATGTGGCAACGTGTAAAACTGACACTGGCGAGCCTCTGCTATATTTAGTTGGGATTATTCCGGGGGAACCCTGTCACATCATTATATACGACGATTTTTTGCCTTGTCTTGTTGGTGCTCAAGATTTGGCCCAGCAGTTCCCTGAATTATAGGGTGGCATACAATAGCATAATTGCCAAATGGGGAAAATATTTGCCAGTGTCATTTCCTTGAAAAATGTACCATGTGAAGTGGTTTTTTCGACTAAATAGCATTTTTCCCTGCCAGTGACTCAATTTACGCATTAGAAACCGTTATAATTGCCCGCAATAATTTTTCCTTTGTCTTTATATAGGTGCTGAATGGCTCAATTTGTCTATACCATGAACCGCGTAGGGAAGGTGGTGCCTCCCAAACGAGAGATCCTCAAAGATATCTCTTTGTCGTTTTTCCCCGGCGCCAAGATTGGTGTGTTAGGCCTGAACGGCTCGGGCAAGTCTACATTGCTGAAAATCATGGCAGGAGTGGATCAGGAATATAATGGTGAGGCGCGCGCGCAAGCGGGTATTAATGTCGGCTATCTGCCCCAAGAACCACAGTTGGATGACAGCAAGACGGTGCGTGAAGAGGTTGAAGAAGCCCTGAGTGAAGCCACTGATGCCTTGGTAAAATTGGATGAAGTCTATGCTGCCTACGCTGACCCAGATGCCGACTTTGATGCCTTGGCGGCGGAGCAGGCCCGTTTGGAAAATATTATCCAAGCTACTGATGCCCATAATCTGGAGCGTACTTTGGAAGTGGCGGCGGATGCTCTACGTCTGCCAGACTGGGAGGAGAAAATTGCCCACCTCTCAGGTGGTGAGCGCCGTCGAGTGGCCTTGTGTCGTTTGTTGTTGAGCAAGCCGGATATGCTCTTGCTGGACGAGCCTACCAACCATCTGGATGCTGAGTCTGTAGCCTGGTTAGAACGTTTCCTGGTGGATTATAATGGCACTGTGGTAGCGATTACCCATGACCGTTACTTCCTCGACAATGCTGCCGGCTGGATTCTGGAGCTGGATCGTGGCCACGGTATTCCCTATGAGGGTAACTATTCCTCATGGTTAGAACAGAAAGAACAGCGTTTGCTGCAAGAGGGCAGGCAGCAGGCTTCCCATGAAAAGGCTGTAAAATCTGAATTGGAGTGGGTACGCAGTAATGCCAAGGGCCGGCAGGCCAAATCCAAGGCCCGTCTGGCCCGTTTTGATGAATTAAATTCGCGCGAATTTCAGGCCCGCAACGAGACTCAGGAAATCTATATTCCACCTGGCCCACGTCTTGGTGACAAGGTTATTGAAGTGCAGGGTGTTAGCAAAGCGTTTGGCGACAAGGTGTTGGTAGAAGACCTGAGCTTTAGTATGCCTGCTGGCGCCATAGTGGGCGTTGTGGGTGGTAACGGAGCCGGTAAATCCACACTGTTTAAGATGCTCACGGCTACAGAACAGCCAGATAGTGGCACTATTGATATAGGTAGCACTGTAGAGCTTGCCTATGTGGATCAGATGCGTGAGCTGGATGGCTCCAAGACCGTATGGGAAGAGCTGTCCGATGGGCAGGACATTATTACCGTAGGTAATTATCAGGTGCCTTCTCGCGCCTATGCCGGACGGTTTAACTTTAAAGGTTCGGATCAGCAAAAATTTGTACAGGACCTGTCTGGAGGTGAACGTAATCGCTTGCATTTGGCCAAGTTGCTAAAACAAGGCGGCAATGTGCTGTTGCTGGATGAGCCAACCAACGATCTGGATGTGGAAACCTTGCGTGCTCTGGAAGAGGCTTTGTTAGCTTTCCCCGGCGCTGCTATTGTTATCTCCCATGATCGCTGGTTCTTGGACCGCATTTGTACCCATATTCTGGGTTATGAAGGTGATTCCAAAGCCACCTTCTTTACTGGTAACTATACGGAATATGCTGAAGACTATAAGCAGCGTACGGGCAAAGACCACCAGCCAACACGGGTTAAGTACAAGAAACTGGCCTAGGCTACAGATGGCCTATGTAAACAGCTTTGCCAACTCCTGTGAGCGCTGATAGGCAGCGCCCATGGCGTTGGCAATGGTAGCCTGATAATCACTTTCGGCAAAGCTGCGCAGGGCTTGTTCAGTCGTGCCCTTGGGTGAAGTGACGGCCACCCGCAACTGGGCTGGGGATTGATCACTATGCTGTGCCATAGTAGCTGCCCCAAGGGCTGTTTGTAATACCAGAGCCTTGGCCTGTTGCTGATCCAGACCCAACTTCTCTGCACCGGCAATCATGGCTTCCATCATCAAAAAATAATAAGCCGGGCCACTGCCTGATACAGCAGTTACCGCATCAATAAGTGTTTCCTCCGGTAGCCAAATACTAATGCCGACGGCCTGCATAATCTGCTCTGCCATAGCCTTTTGCCGGTCACTTACCTGCCCATTGGCATATAGACCACTGGCACCCATGCCGACCAATGCTGGTGTATTAGGCATGCAGCGGACGGTGGCGCAGTCACTGCCTATCCAGCCAGTGATGGTGTTGGCAAGAATACCGGCTGCAAGTGAAATTATAAGGTGTCGCTGGGGCTCGATAGCGCTAGCCAGTTGGCTAATAGTGGTCTGCATCATCTGTGGTTTAACCGCCAGAATAATAATATCAGCCTGCTGGCAGGCGGCCTGATTATCCATGCTGGTGCCAATACCTGTGTCAGCGGCCAGTACTGCCAGCTTACTGGCAGTACGGCCAGTAGCAATAATCTGCTTGGCATCATAGCCTTGCTGCAGCAGGCCTTTAATAATGGCTTGGGCCATATTACCGGCACCAATAAAAGCCAGAGTTGGCGCTTGTGACATAATTAAATCCTCTACTTTATTGGGGTGGCTGACGACCGGGCGGCACGCGCACCAAATATATCTGTACCGATACGCACCATGGTAGCACCATGGGCGATAGCCAACTCCAGATCAGCAGACATACCCATGGATAGCTGGGTAAGCTGCGGATACTCTGGCTGCAACTGATCTCGAGCCTGGGCCATAGCGGCAAATGCCTGTGCCTGTACAGACACAGGTTGATTGGCAGCAGGAATACACATCAGCCCTGCCAGTTCAAGTTTGGGTAAAGTGTTTACTGTGGCAGCTAGAGCGGGTAAGTCTGCCAGACTAACGCCGGATTTATTGGCTTCATTACTAATATTAACCTGTATACAAACCTTTAATGGTGGCAGTTCCTCAGGACGCTGATCATTAAGGCGTTGGGCGATTTTTTCCCGTTCCAAAGTATGCACCCAGGCAAAATTTTCCGCGATGGCCCTGGTTTTGTTACTTTGCATAGCACCGATAAAGTGCCAGACAATATCGGTATGGGTATTGGCGGCAATTTTATCCAGAGCATCCTGTAGATAATTTTCACCAAAATCACGTTGCCCCTGAGCATAGGCTTCCAGCACCATGCTTAGAGGTTTGGTTTTGCTGACCGCCACCAGTCGCACCTGCTGTTGTGGACAGGCAGCTTTTATACAGGCGCGATAAATACGTTGCTTGACTGCTAATAACTGTTGGGTAATGCTCATGGTAATGTGCTAGTGCAAAGCTCTTATTGAGGCTTATTGTAACCTTTCTGCAGTATATATTAAGCATTTTCACTATAGTTTTCAGCCGCCAAGCGGACAGTGATGCATATATGGGTTTGAAACTGAGTAGGTAATCTCTTGTCCATACGCTTGATTTTAGGCTCTGCGACATGCATTTTCGAATTTAGCGTCTTTTACTTGTAGTTATTAGTTATAATCACTACCATGCAGACTAGATAAAAAGTGTTATGGATTGTGCTGTTCAGGCTTATATTTGCCCAGATCAGCCGACTCAATCCTGATTAAAAGAATACCAGATCCAAAGAGTGTGTCACTGTGAATCAAGCTAATAGACCCGTTATTGAAGTCCGCGGATTGCATAAATCTTATGCTGATTTGGAGGTGCTTAAAGGGGTTGATCTGGTGGCTCCGCGAGGTCATGTTATAAGCCTTATTGGTTCTTCAGGTTCAGGCAAGTCAACGCTTCTGCGGTGTATCAATTTGCTGGAATTCAGTCAGCTTGGCAATATACTTTTTGAAGATGAAAGTGTTGAGTGGGGTGGCACTGGAGCCGATCGTCACCCTGCTAATGCGGCCCAGTTATTGCGTATGCGCACTAATCTGTCCATGGTGTTTCAGCAGTTTAACCTGTGGTCGCATATGACTATTTTGCAGAATGTTATGGAAGCTCCGGTAACGGTATTGGGGCGTAATAAGGCTGAAGTAGAAGAGCGTGCTCGCCAATATCTTGATAAAGTAGGTATTGGTGATAAGTGTGATGTTTATCCTGCCCAGCTTTCTGGTGGTCAACAGCAGCGTGCGGCTATTGCGCGTGCCCTGTGTATGGAGCCAAGGGCTCTGTTGTTGGATGAGCCTACATCGGCTCTCGATCCAGAACTGCAACAGGAAGTGATTAAGGTTATAAAAGATCTGGCAGCAGAACATCGTACCATGATCTTGGTAACTCATGACATGAGTCTGGCCCGTGATGTATCAGATCATGTTATTTTTCTACACCAAGGGAAAATTGAAGAACAAGGCCCGCCGGCTGAGTTGTTTAGTAATCCTGAAACCCAACGTTTGCAACAGTTCTTAAGCGCAACGATTGCAGCGTAAATAATAACGTAAAAAAAAGAGGACTCATTTCTTGAAAAAGCTACTATTAACAGCTGCCCTGATGGCAGCAACCAGTCCGGTTTTGGCCGGTGATGTGGTACGTATGGGCACCGAAGGTGCATACCCTCCGTACAATTTTATTAATGATAAAGGCGAAGTGGATGGTATGGAGCGCGCCTTGGGCGATGAGCTTTGCCGTCGTGCCCAGCTAACCTGTGAGTGGGTTACCAACGACTGGGATTCCATTATCCCTAATCTGGTTTCTGGTAACTATGACACCATTATTGCTGGTATGTCCGCTACTGCTGAGCGTGATCAGGTAATTGATTTCTCTGAAGCCTATATTCCACCTGAGCCATCTGCTTATTTGGCTATGGATGCTGGTTTGGATGTAACCAAAGCAGTTATTGCTGCTCAGACTTCCACTATCCAAGCCGCTTTTGTTGCCGATAAAGGTTGGACTCTGGTGGAGTTTGCTACGCCGGAAGAAACTATTGCCGCCGTACGCAATGGCGAAGCTGATGCCGTTCTGGCTGACAGCTCCTTCCTGGACAGCCACGCCAACGATGGTCTGCAGTTCCTAGATCGTAAAGAATCAATCGGCGGTGGTGTTGCCATTGGTTTACGTGAATCCGATGGTGACTTACGGGCCAAGTTTGACGCCGCTATCAAGTCTATGAAGGCTGACGGCTCCCTGAACAAGCTGATTGTTGAGTGGGAGGTTGGTTCTACCTGGTAAGGCCAGAACCGCAAGCTCTCTTGCCTCTTATTGGCAACCTTTTATATAAGCGTTAGGGTATGAGGTAAGGGAGCAGTATTTATCATGTTTGAATTTTGTGCAGATCCGGCGTCCTTAGAGGGCGCGTCTTGGCTTGCTTGTTATTTGACTACTGGCAAGCATATGAACCTCTACTGGTCCATTTTAACAGTATTGTCACTGTTGTTAATTACCGCCCCTACTGCTCTGCTATTTGGTTTCGCAGGTGCTTCGGCGGCACGTAGCACATTTATGCCAGTGCGCTGGGTTGGTCAGGTTTACGTAGCGATTGTGCGTGGTGTGCCTGATATTGCTTTCTTTTTGTTTTTTGTTATTGCTCTTGACCAGGGATTTGAATACCTGCGTCATCAGGTTTTTTGTCCAGACTGGGCAGAACCGATTCGTCAGGGTAATGATTTTATTGTTTGTAAGGCCGCCAAATTGCCCCTGTCTACTTCACCCCAGTGGGTACATGAGGTGTATGGTTTTATGTTGGCGGTGATAACCTTTGCCATTGTCTTTGGTGCCTTTGCGGCCAATGTCCTGCTGGGTGCTATGCGCGCAGTACCCCATGCCCAACTGGAAACGGCTGAGGCTTATGGGATGCATCGTCGCCAGGTATTCTGGCGCATACTGGTGCCACAAATGTGGCTCTATGCTTTGCCCGGCTTGTCTAATCTATGGGTGATTCTGATTAAGGCCACACCGTTACTATTTTTGCTGGGTGTCGAAGATATTGTTTATTGGGCGCGTGAACTGGGTGGTACCAAACATGCCCGCTATACAGATTATCCCCATGGGGACTGGCGGATATGGTATTTCTTGGGCTTGTTGGTGTTTTATTTGGTGTTTACACATATTTCGGAACGGGTGCTGGCAAAAGTCAACCGCCGCTTATCCCGTGGACAAGCTACAGTGGGGGCGACCCCATGAGTTGTTTGACCACTATTCAAGACTACGCGCTGCGTTCTATAGGGATTGGCAAACGTATCTTGCCCACCACTGATATTAGCGTTTGTGAACAGTTCACTTTGATTGGTTCCGGTTTGATTTGGAACGTGTATTTTGGTGTTTTGGCTTTGTTGGCCGGATTTTTTCTGGCCTGTATTTTGGCGTTAGGCAAGAATTCAAATACGGCTGCGTTACGCCGTCCAAGTGAATGGTTTATCTTTTTATTTCGCGGCTCACCATTATTTATACAGTTCTTTTTCGCCTATTTTGCTTTTTTGGCGTTGAAAAAGGCAGGTCTGGTTCCTTGGCTCACATCTGCGCAAGCGGGAGCCTTACTGGTATTAGTATTTAATACTGCAGCTTATTCTGCCGAAATCTTTTATGGCGCCTTGCGGGCTATTCCCAAGGGTGATGTAGAGGCTGCCGATGCTTATGGGTTTAGTGGCTGGAAGAAATTTAGACGTATTGTATGGCCTAGCATGTTGCGTTTGTCCTGGTCCGCTTACACCAATGAGGCTATCTTTCTTATGCATGCCACGACTCTGGTGTTTTTCAGTGGTTTTCCGGCTTGGCAGCAGAAGGGTGATGCTTTGTATTATGCCAGTTACTTTGCAGACAAGACCTTTAATCCCTTTGTGCCTTATCCCATTTTGGCTGCCTATTTTATTCTGCTCACCTTGGTGGTGATTGGTTTATTTGGTTTGGTTAATCGGCGCTTGAATAAGCATTTGCCTAGTAATCAACGTCAGAAGATAAAGTTAAAGCTGAACTTGATACGCTAATTTAGATATGCCAGCACGGCTGTAATGGCTTAACCGCTGCAGCACGCTGCTGGCAATATTGTGACCCCTTTCTTGCTCACCAAGGGGTCAATTTCGTAAACTTTCCTTATCTAACCGTCCTGCTGTTAGAATTTAAACCGCATACCTAAAGAAATACTCTCAACAAGGTCTTCATTTGAGGCCTTAATAGCAATCATCATATTGTCAGCCACCTCAAAGTCTGCACCAAGCTGAGTGACCATGCTTGCACCAGCACCTGTGGAGTTAAGCAAAGCAAAATTCAGATTCACTTTATCGTTAACCTCTGCCTGCATACCAACACCATAAATAGTTGAGGTGCTGTCAAGTGATGCTGAATAACCAGCCCAGATGGCTGTCAGACCTTGATTGCGACTGCCAAGGGTAAACTTTGCGTCAACTGTCTCACTGATATTGGTAGTGTAGCCTAGGCTTACGGATGTTTCTTCATACGAGACATCCACACTGCTAATGATATTACTGACTGATCGACTCTCAACTTCTAAAGAAATATTATCGTGAAGTGCAAGGGAGCCACTTAGATCAACACCTGTGAAGGACACGCCGTTTACATTCATACTGGCATAGCTAACAGTGGCTGAATTGGCCGCAGCTAAAGGTGACATGGACAAGGCGGCTGCGCTAATAACTACAGGTAAGAACTTCTTCATATTTGCTCCTAAATTTATAAAAGGTGGCAAGGCACATCTTGGGCGCCACCGTGGCTATAAATTTAGTACAGGTTTTGCAGTTTGCAGGTAAATTTTTTCTATGGGTGACTGCGTGGTTTAGCAGTTTTTAACTGCCGCCAGCAGTGGCTGGTTAGCAGATGGTTTTTTGACATTATCTGATGCACTAGTTTTGGCTATGCCAGAATTGATATAAATCTGCTAATGCCGATGCGTTGGCTTCCAGCAGGCTTAATAACTGCGGGTCAAATTGTCCCGGCCATAGATAGCCGTCCCCCTGCATCAGTTTTTGTATACTTATTTCGTGACTTTGGGCTTTGGCATAAGTTTTATGGCGACGTAGCCCCAGGTAGCTATCATAAAGTTTTGCCAGTCGGGCAAAAGGATGAATCTGGCTAGCGCGCAACTGTGACGGGTAACCACTGCCATCAAAATGTTCATGGTGTTGTTGAATTATCTGGCTTGTGAAAGTGTCATTGGGTGCTAACAATTGTGCCCCGGTTATTGTATGGCAGGCTAATTGGGCCTGTTGCAGGGGGTTGAGTTTGTGCCCTTCTTGTAGTTGCTTGAACTGCGGCAATTGCAAGGCAATATCACGCCAGATAATCACCCGCTTGGCCTGGTCGCGCTTGTCCTGATCCCAAATAGCCGTAGTCAGAAGATCGACAAAGGGGCCGATAAATGGGTCTGCCTCCGGGGTGAGCTGGTGGTGCCGGTTGATGCTAAACATATCCTCCAAAGGGTGTGTGCCGGCCAACCAGTTGTCCAGAGTCGAGCGTTGCAGGGGTGCTGTGGTTATATACCCACACCGTCGTTGCAGGGCTTGAATAGTTTGTGCGGTATTGAGTTGGCTGTCCAATAACAGCCAGTAGCGGGGTTCTAGATCGGTCTTGTGGGCAGCTTGTGTTAAATGTCGGTAGTCAAGAACCAGTCGCTCAGCACCGGTCGGGTCAGTGCTGACTTTATGCCCAATAGCGCTTAGCCAGACTTCCAGTGCGCTGGTCAGTTCCGTGCTTAACAGGCTGGCTATATGCATGGTGATATGGGTCTTAAGTGGTGCCGTTATTTTGGGGCAAAGCAATGGTGAAGCAGGTTTGCTCTGGGTTTGATGTCAGGGTTAATTTGCCTCCCAGTTCCTCGACGAAGTCGCGGCATAAGGCCAGGCCGAGCCCCGTGCCTTGATGTTGTTTGTTGGTGAAATAGGGAGAAAAAATCTTTTCTTGCAAGGCGTCGGGAATGCCAGGCCCATTATCGATAACCTGTAGTTGGTAAGTGTTATCTGTATGAGTCAGGGTAAGGCTGATTTGGCCTTGGTCAGCCTGCTCCAGGATAGCATCCCGGGCATTATTAATAAGATTGATAAGCACCTGTTCAAAGCGTTGCGCCTGACCGAATAGCAGGCTTTTTGGCAAGGGTGCTCGCAGGACAAGTTCAATGCCTTGCTGGTGTAGTTGGCTAGCGAGCAGCTTATAAATCTGTTGTATACTGTCTGCCAGGTCGAATTGATGGTGGCTGATAGGTTGATGGCCCACCAACTGGCGCATATTGACCAGTGTGCTGGCACAGCGCTCTATTTGATTATCCAGCTCTTGTAGGTGGTTATGCAGATCACTTACAGGACCTAAGGTAGCCAGTTGTTGTAGCCCGTACAAGCGCAGGCGCATGGCGTTTAATGGCTGGTTTATTTCGTGGCAAATACCAGCCATTACTTGTCCGACCGAAGCAAGACGGGCCTCATGTTGCCATTGTTCAATTTGTCGCTGCAGATTTGGTTGTGGGGAGATAATCCAGACTATGGTGTCATTGTCCCGCTGCCCAAGCCAAATACAGTTTGGTTGCTTGTCCAGTGCCACAAACACAGCCTGACCAGATGTAGCAGCATATTTTAGGTGTTGCCATTGCTCCTGGCCGAGTAGTTCTATTAGTTCACCTTCTTTGCCTTGCGCTGCCAGACCCAGCAAACACTGGGCCTGGGAATTGGCAGAAAATGTTTGGCTGTGCGTCTGGTAATGTAGCTGATTAAAGGGTAGTGAAGTCATTAAATCGGCTAGTCGCTAATGGTCAGTGTATGGCTTGAGCAATCAGGCTCTTTAATTCTTCCACGGGTATGGGCTTGTGTAATAGTGGAATACCTTGAGGCAAACCCCGAGCGTTGATTTCATCATCGCTCATACCGGTAATAACAATAGGTTTGATAAAGTCATATTGTTCATTATTTTGTAATCTATCCAGTATAGCAAAGCCATCCAGTTGTGGCATTTGCAGATCGGTAATAAGCACACAAGGGCGCATGGAACCAATTTTTACCAGAGCATCCACGCCATTGACTGCAGTTTCAATATGCAGGCTGGGGTACCAACTGCTTACCAGCATTTTGTATAGCAGCAGGGTGTCCTGATCATCGTCGACAATAAGCACAGCGCTTTTTTGACTGGCGCCAAAGGGACGAGGAATGGGGGTTTGCCTGTCTTGTTTTTCTTCCAGTAGCTGTTGCACTGAGCCGACACTGATACGGCGGTGCCCGCCAATGGTCTTCCAAGCTTGTAACGTACCGTTTTCCACCCATAACTGCACTGTGCGCACAGATACATTTAGCAGTTTTGCCGTTTGTCGAGTAGTAAGCTCTGACATTTTGTTTAATTCAGCAGCATCCATTGTATAACCTTTTTGCCAAGAGTCTGTTATTAACAGTGTCAATATTATCAAAATTGCTAATTTTTGATAGTGTTATTTTGAAATAACTATTTGAACCAGTGTTTTTTTTGCATTTTCAATGAGCAGTATAAGCATTTCTGCTGCAATACAGAGGGATAGCGGCAATGATGTGCTGGTTGTTTGGTGATTACACCCAAAATCTTCAACCGATCGCTTATACCTTGCGTAACCGGTTGAAATTAAATTAGATCTAAGCTCGTCAATATAGCCTAGTTGGATAACTAGGCTTGCCAGGTGATGTGGCCATCACGCAGAGTAAGCACCACGCGACCTTTAAGCTCGCTATTATTGCGGCATTGGTTGGCACCATGACTTTGCTGGCTATGTGCTGTTAGTTGCCAACACTTATGTGGGTCAATAAGGCACAGATTGGCCTTGGCTCCTATGGTCAGACCCATATGCTCAAGCCCGGCGATGGCAGCAGATTGTTTGCCAAGGGCGGCAATTAACTGCATCAGGCTTAAGTCAGCTTGGTCCTGTAGGCTGAGCAGCAAGGGTATAAAGATATCATACATGGCCATCCCCGTTGCTGTGTCGGCAAAGGGCGCCTGTTTGGCGGCCGCTTCATGTGGTTGGTGGGCTGAAACAATGGCGTCAATTGTGCCATCGGCCAAACCTGCCAACAATGCCTGACGATCCCGCTCATGCCGCAAAGGTGGTTGCACGTGATATTGGCTGGCATAACCTTGTATTTGTTGTTCGGTAAAGCATAAGTGGGCCAGATCAACGTCAGCACTAATGGCAAGGCCCTGGGCCTTGGCTTGACGCACCATTGCTACGCCGGCAGCACTACTAAGTTGCTGAAAATGGCAGCTTACACCCGTATGTTGCATAATTTGCAAATGGCGCCCAATAGCCAGTGTTTCGGCAATCACAGGGATGCCATTAAGACCTAACTGAGTGGCCAGAATGCCGTCATGCATATGGCCATTTGATAGTGCTGCATCACGCGCTTGCACAAAAATCTTCAGGTTATAGGTGGCGGCATATTCGTAGCAGCGTACTAGTACGGTGTTGTCGGCAAAGTCATAACCGGCATTACTAAAGGCGATGGCACCGGCTTTGTTCAGCCCCAACATATTGCTTAAGTGAGTGCTCTGCAGACCTTGGGTCAGGGCCGCTACTGGCAATATTTGGCAGTAGCCTGCTTGCTCCGCACGGTCCTGTACCAATTCCAGTACCGCTGTGCTATCGCTGGCTGGCTGCGTGTCTGGGCTGGCTAGCAAAGTGCTAAAGCCGGCACTGGCTGCTGCCCGGGTTTCTGAAGCAATAGTGCCTTTTTGCGCATTGCCCGGTTGGCGCAAGTAGGTCAACAGGTCAGTAAAGCTGGGACAAAGAATATGTCCCTTGGCATCTATTATCTGAGCATCCGCTATATGCAGGTCAGCTGCCATGGCCTGAATCTTGCCATCGGCAATATGCACATCCATGATGGTGTCCAACTGCTGCTGTGGATCCAGCACACGGGCCTGACGCATAATCATACTCATTGGCCGGCCTCCATCACCTGACGCTGTTGCATTTGACCACTCATGGCCATGGACATGACTGCCATGCGAATAGCAATGCCATAGCCCACCTGATTGAGGATTAGGGAGTGTGCACCATCAGCAACCTCGGATTCAATTTCTATGCCACGGTTAATCGGCCCCGGATGCATAACAATAGCATCCGGTTTGGCTTTGCTTAAGCGCTCGCGTGTTAGCCCGTAGGCTTGATAATACTCGCTTGCAGAAGGCAGAAAAGCAGAGTCCATGCGCTCTGTTTGCAAGCGCAACATGATGATTACATCAACATCTTCGAGGCCGGTATCAAGATCACAATGAATGCTGACACCCATGTTGCTTATGGCTGTTGGTAGCAGGGTATTGGGGCCAATCAGGCGCACGTCCTGACAACCCAGGGTGGTTAATGCATGTACCTGATCCCGGGCCACCCGGGAATGTAAGATATCGCCAACGATAGCAACCTTAAGTTGGTCAAAGGATGCTTTGTGACGATGGATGGTGAGCATATCCAACATGGCCTGAGTTGGGTGCGCATGACGGCCGTCGCCAGCGTTAATAATGGCAACATTGGGG
Organism: Gammaproteobacteria bacterium; assembly: GCA_030748435.1. GTDB lineage: Bacteria > Pseudomonadota > Gammaproteobacteria > Pseudomonadales > Balneatricaceae > Njordibacter. The sequence goes on from JASMLZ010000015.1 coordinate 39,158, forward strand.
GTCACCTGCTCGGCAATAAAATGGGGCGCTCCGGATTGATTGTGGCGTACCACAAACATGTCACTATGCATGGCGCGCAGGTTCCGCAAGGTATCCAGCAGTGATTCTCCCTTACTGGTGGCAGAGGTATTTATGTCGAGGTTTAGTACATCGGCCGACAGGCGCTTGGCAGCTAATTCAAAGGTGCTGCGAGTACGAGTGGAGTTTTCAAAGAATAGATTTACCACTGTTTTGCCGCGTAACAGGGGCACTTTTTTCACTTCTTGATTGCCAACTACAACAAATGAATTGGCGGTGTCGATGATCCGTTCCAGCAGTGCCTTGGGAAGCCCGTCAATGCTTAGAAAGTGGCGTAATTCGCCAGTTTCGGTAAGTTGCAATTGGGCGCTAGGAGACAGATTCATCGGTAGCTCGCTCAATAAGGGTTAGCAGCAAAGGCTCTGGGCCTTGCAGTTGCAGATATTGGTTGGCTGTCAGTTGTAACTGCAGAGCACAGGCGTCTGCCTGAATCGGGAGTTGGCGGCCATTGATAGTACACAGGGTGGCAAGCTTGATGCTTGCCGGGCGACCATAGTCAAAGATTTCATTGAGGGCGGCACGCACTGTGCGGCCACTCATCAGCACGTCATCTACTAGTATAATGTGACGATTGTTAATATCAAAAGGCAGGTTTGATGGATTAACCTTGGGGTTTAACCCCTGTTGGGTAAAGTCGTCGCGATAAAAGGAAATATCAAGCTTGCCCAGAGGGGCGTCAAGCGTGCGAGCCAAAGTTGCTGCCAACCAGGCGCCGCCTGTATGAATACCTATGACCAGAGGGTCTTTAATCTGTTGGCTGGAAATTAATTGGCTGACTTGCTGCACCAGATCAGCGACGAGGGAGGGTGTGTCGGGTAGCTGAGGCGACTTTGCCATTGCTTATCCTTGCTCCTTAAAAGGTTGTGATGCCAGTCGATGTTCGGGTTCAACGAACCAGGACTGCAAAATCAGTTGCGCTGCGATGCCGTCAACGCCATGTTTTTTCCAGTTGCTGCTACCACCTTGGGATAAGTGCACCTGTTTGGCTGCGTAGGTCGAGAGCCTTTCGTCCACCACGTAGCTGGGCAAAGCAAAGCGGTTGCTCAGGCGGTTGGCAAATTTTCGCGCCCGGTGAGCCATCTCTCCCACAGAACCGTCCATATTATAAGGAATTCCGACAACAAATGCTTGTGTTTGCCACTCTTTTACCAGTTTATTTATTTGTTCCCAGTCCGGAATGCCGTCGCGCGCGCTGATTGCCTGCAGAATAACTGGTTCGGTACTGGCCTGACTGGCAAAAGCGATACCAATACGTTTACTGCCAAAATCAAAGCCGAGCAGGTTTATAGGTTCAGCCATGACCAACCTGGGTGGAAATAAGATTGATATCGATGCCCAATAATTGGGCCGCTGCAGTAAAACGTTTACTGGCTGGCATGGTAAACATAATATCGGCATCAAATGGGCAGCATAGCCAGGCGTTGTTGGCTATTTCATGTTCCAATTGACCTGGCCCCCAGCCCGCATAACCCAGAGCAATCAGACTATGTTCGGGGCCGGCATCATGGGCAATGTCATCAATCACATCCACTGAGGTAGTGAGGCACAGGTTACTGGCCACCTGAATACTTGATTGCCACTTTTTATTGGGTAGTGGAGTATGCAGTACAAAACCATGCTCTGGCTTGACTGGACCACCGGTGAAAATAGGTTGCTCAAGGTTGGTAGCCAAGTTCTCGGCAATATTGAGTTGTGGCAAAATATCGGTAAAGGCAACTTCGGTCTCATGGTTGATAATCAAACCCATGGCACCTTGCTCATTGTGTTCGCAGATATAAATCAGGCTACGGTGGAATGGTCCATCATCCAGTTGTGGCATGGATATAAGCATAGAGTTATGCAAACTGCCTTGATTCTGCTCGTTCATAATATTCCCTTTAACAAGGTTTCAATAGGCTCTATACCGTAAGTTTAGCACATACTGGCACTTAGTCTCTTGTGTTAGATTTAGCTAACAATGCCTGTATATATGACATCAGTTGGCCGGCAATATCGGAGCCTGTTTGCGCGTCCAGCTCACGCATACAGGTTGGGCTGGTGACATTGATTTCTGTAAGGTAATCACCGATTACATCGAGACCAACAAAATGCAGGCTTTTGGCGCGCAGGGTGGGGCCTACCTGGGCGCATATCCAGCGGTCGCGGTCGCTCAAGGGGCGCGCTATGCCTGAGCCGCCAGCAGCCAGATTGCCCCGGGTTTCTCCAGCAGAGGGTATGCGGGCCAAGGCGTGATCAACGGGTTCGCCATTAATCATTAAAATACGTTTGTCACCGTGTTTGATATCAGGCAAAAAGCGTTGTGCCATAATTTGCTGTTGACCAAACTGGGTTAGGGTTTCCAGAATCACGTTAACATTGGCATCGTCTGGTTTGACACGAAAAATGGATGCGCCACCCATGCCATCCAGAGGTTTATAAATAACATCTCCGTGGTGTTTATGAAAATCTTTCAAGATAGTGGGGTCGCGGGCTACCAAGACTTCTGGGCAGCATTGAGGAAAATGAGTGGCAAAGAATTTTTCGTTACAATCGCGCAGGCTTTGAGGCTTATTTATAATCAGGGTTCCAGTCTGTTCGGCCAGCTCCAGCATATAAGTGGCATAGAGAAACTCATTATCAAAGGGCGGATCCTTGCGCATCAAAATGACATCAAGGTTAGCCAGAGGTTGAGCGCTAGCTGCGCCCAGAGTATAAAAGTTTTCTGGTTCGCGGCGCACTTGTAAGGGGGCCATATTACCCATACCAATACCTTGGCGTGCAAATAGGTCCTGCGGTTCCATATAAAACAATTGCCAGCCAAGATCCTGAGCTGCCCAAAGCATGGCCAAAGAGGTGTCTTTTTGGTAATTAATGTTGGCGATGGGGTCCATAACGATGCCAAGGCGAATAGACATATTTTTATCCTGTAAGATAGGGGCGACTCGGTAAGTGAGTACCTAAGCTTCTAATATAGAGTTTTTGGCCCCAAATTCAATGGCAGTCCGGGTTATTCATGCAATAACCAGCCCTTGTCTCAATCATATGATATTGATCGTTGCACTAGTCGCGCCGAGATACATAGACAGATGTGATGCCAGATGCCTTAATAATCGCCCCATAAGTGCTGCAGTATACCAAGCGCTGTTACAGGTGCCGTTTCGGTGCGCAGAATTCTGGGGCCAAGGCAGATGGGCTGAAAATCCTGCTGCTCCGCCGTTAAGACTTCGGTGTTTGTCAAACCGCCTTCCGGGCCAATTAATAAGGCACAGGAGGCAGGTGTTACCATCGCCTTTAGTGGCACCGTGTTATGGGGGTGTAGGACCAGCTTTCGCTCAGCCTTAACCTCATGTAGCCAGTCATTGAGGGTCGAGGGAGGGTTGATTACCGGTATTTCACTACGGCCACTTTGTTCACTGGCACTAATCGCTATTTGGCGCCAATGCAGCAGGCGCTTTGACAGGCGCTTGGGGTCCAGCTTTACCTCGCAGCGCTCGCTGTATAGGGGGCTAATCAGGTTAACGCCCATTTCCGTTGCCTTTTGTATGGCGTAGTCCATACGGTCACCACGAGACATAACTTGACCCAGATGGGTATGCAGTGGCGAAGCTGGCAAGCCGGCTTGGCTGGATACTATGGTGACAGATACACTTCTTTTGCCCACCTGATTAATCAGACCAGTGTATTCCTGACCATCGTCATTAAACAGATTAACGCTCTGACCCGGTTTAGCACGTAATACTTTACCCAAATAATGGCTGGCTTCCGGCGGCAGGTCCATAGTCGTCCCTGTCGCCAGAGCAGAGGGTATATAAAGGCGCGCAGTACGCAAGTTTAGATGCCTGCAGCAGCGCGCAGTGCACTGGCCTTATCGGTTTTTTCCCAAGTAAAGTCCGGGTTGTCGCGGCCAAAGTGGCCGTAGGCCGCGGTGGCACGGTAGATCGGGCGTTTCAAGTCCAGCATGGCGACCAGACCGCCAGCTTTAAGGTCAAAGTGCTCGCGTACCAGTTGTTCTATCACTGCGTCGCTTACCTTGCCGGTACCAAAAGTATTGATACTGATAGAAGTAGGCTCGGACACACCAATGGCATAGGAAACCTGAATTTCGCAGCGTTCGGCCAGGCCTGCAGCAACAATGTTTTTGGCTACATAGCGACCGGCATAGGCGGCGCTACGATCCACCTTGGAAGGATCCTTGCCAGAGAAAGCGCCTCCGCCATGGCGGGCCATGCCGCCATAGGTGTCAACAATGATCTTGCGTCCGGTAAGGCCGCAGTCACCCACTGGTCCGCCAATAACAAAGTTGCCGGTGGGATTGATATGGTATTGGGTATCATCACTCAGCCAGGCCTTGGGTAGCACGGGCTCAATAATATGCTGCATAACAGCTTCACGCAGAGCATCCAGCTTAATGTCAGGGCTGTGCTGGGTGGACAAGACCACAGCATCTATACCTGCAGGGCGACCGTCAGGACCATAACGGAAGGTAAGCTGGCTTTTGGCATCTGGACGCAACCATGGCAAAACGCCGTTTTTACGCACTTTGGCTTGTTGTGCGACTAGCTGGTGAGCATAATGAATAGGGGCTGGCATAAGTGATTCGGTTTCGTTGCTGGCATAGCCAAACATCAAGCCCTGATCGCCGGCACCCTGCTCTTTGGCAGCGCTTTCGTCAACGCCCATGGCGATATCAGATGACTGTTTGCCAATGGCGTTGAGGATGGCGCACGAATCGCCATCAAAACCCATATCAGATGAGGTATAACCAATGTCCTTGACAACTTCGCGCACCAGTTCTTCTATGTCGACCCAGGAGTTGGTGCGAACTTCGCCGGCAACCAGCACGATACCGGTTTTGATTAGTGTTTCTACTGCTACCCGGGAGTTGGGATCTTTGGCCAACATGGCATCCAGAATGGCATCGGAAATTTGATCCGCGATCTTGTCCGGGTGACCTTCGGAAACGGATTCAGAAGTAAAGAGAGTATATTCGTTCATGAATGTGCCTCGTAATTGAATACTGTGTTTGGCGTTGTTGCCTTAATACAGCAGTGACTTAATTACCAGCCTAGGGGTGAACCTTGGCGAGTGCCGTATGGCTAGTTGACTAATCGGATACAAGCGCAATTGCTGATTGGTAGCAACTAAAACCAGGCGAGCATTATACCCATGACTGGTGCTCTGTGACCATGCTTTTTGTAGCAAATAGATGCACAATATCAAGTATTGTAGTAGTGCTTAAGCACAGGTGTCTAAGGCAGGCTCTTACGGCATAACCATATTGACAACTGAGGTTGGTCACCTGACGCACGCCTGCTGATTGTAACGGCAGATAATTGACTCATATATGGATAGCGAGTACCATGGCGCGCCTATGGTGTGTTCGAACCATAGTTATAAATAAAATAATAGACTGACACTTGAAAATATGCATACCGCATCTGCAAACTATTATCGGCTGTTACCACGAGCTCTATATTGTGGCTCAATGGTAAGCTGTGTCTGTTTTACCCTGTCTATCGCCGTATTTTTATCCAACAGTGTCCGAGGCATTTGTATACCCCCACCCCGTTAAGTCACCACCCAATTAAACGCTTGATAAATAACGAATCAATTGAAGGTGATTTATGTCTGACCTATTTAGTAATCCAATGGGCCTTGATGGCTTTGAATTTGTTGAATATTCGGCACCTGCTAAAGGTGTCCTTGAACCTGTTTTTGAAAAAATGGGTTTCATTCAGGTAGCGACTCATCGCTCCAAGGATGTGACGCTTTACCGTCAGGGTAAAGTAAATTTTATTATTAACTACGAGCCTGACAGTTATGCCTATTTCTTTGCTCAGGAGCATGGCCCTTCCGCCTGTGGTCTGGGTTTCCGGGTTAAGAACGCCAAGCACGCCTATGAGTATGCCCTGGCCAATGGGGCCCAGGCTATGGTTATCCCAACGGGGCCTATGGAGTTGCGTCTGCCAGCCATTAAGGGTATTGGCAGTGCGCCAATTTATCTGATTGACCGCTATGAGGATGGTTCTTCCATTTATGATATCGACTTTGAATATATTGCTGGTGTTGAGCGCTATCCTCAGGGCTTTGGTTTTCACACCATTGATCATCTGACCCATAATGTTTACCGAGGCCGCATTAATCATTGGGCAGAATTCTATGAGCGTATTTTTGGTTTTCGGGAATTACGCAGCTTTGATATAAAAGGCGAATATACCGGGCTATTCTCTCGTGCCATGACGGCCCCAGATAATAAAATCCGCATACCGCTAAACGAAGAGGCTTCTCAGGGTAGTGGCCAGATAGAAGAATTTCTGTTGGCTTTCAATGGCGAAGGTATTCAGCATATTGCCTTGTTAACTGATGATTTGACGGCGGCCTTGGATCAGATGAAGGCGGCTGGTATTCCTCTGATGACGGCCCCTAAGGATACCTACTATGAAATGTTGGATGAACGCTTACCTGGCCATGGCGAGCAGGTGACTGAACTGCAGTCGCGCGGCATACTGCTTGATGGTACCACGGATGGCGAGCAGCCAAGATTGCTGTTGCAAATCTTTTCTGAATGCCTGTTGGGTCCTGTGTTCTTTGAATTTATTCAGCGTAAGGGCGATGAAGGGTTTGGTGAAGGTAATTTCCAGGCTCTGTTCGATTCCATGGAACGTGATCAGGTCCGCCGTGGCCTAGTTGGCAACGCTTAGACTTGCCGATTCAAATTGCCGGGTATGGGTATTAATTCTGTACCCGGCATGCCAATTCAGTGTTCAGCTATAGGCTTTGCAGTGACCATGTTCGAATACCGGATCCTGTCTATCAAGGCTGCGCATATATTTATAAACCCAACCACCTCAGTTGGTCGCTAATATCTTGTGGCAGATACTGCCAGACCACCACAATAGCAACCTGTTCTATGTTAGCGATGCAACAATTCAAGCATAATGGATGATAAAAATATGCTGAGTTGGCTGCCGGATGACCTGCCAGTGTGAACACCCCCAGTCAATTCTAACAAATTCGGCTTAATCCGGTTGTGCCGAGCGCTCGAGTGCGAGACAATATGCGCCAGCTTTTAAGGCCGCTTTGCGCTGCCCCATTTACCTTTTAACAGGAGTAGTAACATGCCTTCCCGTCGCGATTTAGCCAATGCCATTCGTGCTTTGAGTATGGACGCAGTCCAGCAAGCCAATTCTGGTCATCCAGGCGCCCCCATGGGTATGGCCGATATTGCCGAAGTCCTGTGGAATGATTTTCTCAAGCATAATCCTGGCAACCCGGAATGGCTTAACCGTGACCGTTTTGTCTTGTCTAACGGCCATGGTTCCATGTTGTTATACTCCTTGCTGCATCTAAGTGGCTATGATGTGTCGCTTGATGATTTGAAAAACTTCCGTCAATTGCATGCCAAGACTGCTGGTCACCCTGAATACGGTTATGCTCCGGGTATTGAAACCACCACCGGCCCTCTGGGACAGGGTATTACCAATGCTGTTGGTATGGCTATTGCGGAAAAAACTTTGGCGGCTCAGTTTAACCGTGACGAACACCAGATTATTGACCATCACACCTACACCTTCCTGGGCGATGGTTGCTTGATGGAAGGCATTTCTCATGAAGCCTGCTCTCTGGCTGGCACTTTGGGTCTGGGCAAGCTAATTGCTTTCTATGATGACAATGGTATTTCTATTGATGGTGATGTGGAAGGCTGGTTCAGCGACGACACACCCAAGCGTTTTGAAAGTTACGGTTGGCAGGTTATTCCAGCTATCGATGGTCATGACCCTGATGCCATCTTTGCTGCTGTGGAAGCAGCCAAAGCTAATACTGATCAGCCCACCCTAGTCTGCTGCAAAACCATTATTGGTTTTGGCTCACCCAACAAAGAAGGCAAGGAAGACTGTCATGGTGCCCCGTTGGGTGCTGACGAAATTGCGCTTACCCGCAAGCGTCTGGACTGGAGCTATGGCCCGTTTGATATTCCGGCAGATATTGCTGAAGAATGGGATGCTAGTGATGCTGGTTACGATGTAGAACAGGTCTGGAATCAAAGTTTTAAGGCCTACAGTGAAGCCTATCCAGAATTAGCGGCTGAATTATTACGGCGTATTGCTGGTGATCTGCCAACAGATTTTGCGGCTCAGGCTGATGCTTATATTGCTGACTTGCAAGGGCAAGGCAATACCATTGCCAGCCGTAAAGCATCCCAAAATACCCTTAATGCCTTTGGTCCTCTATTGCCTGAAATGCTGGGCGGGTCAGCGGACCTGGCCGGTTCTAACCTGACCTTATGGTCTGGTAGCAAGGGCATCAGCAAAGACGATGCCAGCGGTAATTACGTGTTTTATGGGGTACGCGAATTTGCCATGTCTGCCATAATGAATGGTATGGCCCTGCATGGCGGCTTTGTGCCCTATGGCGCCACCTTCCTGGTATTTATGGAATACGCCCGCAATGCCGTACGTATGGCGGCCCTGATGCGCCAACGGGTATTGTTTGTGTACACCCACGACTCCATTGGTTTGGGTGAAGATGGTCCTACTCACCAGCCTATTGAGCAAATTGCCAACCTGCGTTTGACACCACATTTGGATACTTGGCGGCCCTGTGATGCGGTTGAGTCTGCCGTGGCTTGGAAAACGTCCTTGCAACGTTTGGATGGCCCTTCAGCGCTGATCTTCTCACGCCAAAATCTGGCTCATCAGGAGCGTAATCAGGATCAGGTAGCTGCCATTGCCAAAGGTGGCTATGTGCTAAGTGATTGTGCGGGTGCGCCTGAAGCGATTATTATTGCTACTGGTTCTGAGGTAGGTATTGCGCAAGCGGCGGCAGCACAATTAACGGCGCAGGGCCGCAAAGTACGGGTTGTTTCCATGCCCTGTACAGAAGCCTTTGAACGTCAGGATGCCGCCTATCAGGAAAGTGTATTGCCAGCGGCAGTAACAGCTCGAGTAGCAGTGGAAGCCGCCCATGCGGACTATTGGTACAAGTATGTAGGCCTGCAAGGTCGGGTCGTCGGGATGACTGATTTTGGTGCTTCTGCACCTGCCAATGAGCTGTTCGAAATGTATGGCTTTACGGCTGACAATGTGGCGCAACAGGTTAACGAACTGCTGTAACTATATTCTCCAAGAGACTGACTTTGCGCTGATCTAGATGCCAAAAAAACTTGCTATCAACGGCTATGGCCGTATTGGGCGCGCGGTATTGCGGGCCCTGTTTGAGCGTGGCCTGCAGGAGCAACTGCAGCTAGTCGCTATTAATGACGTGGGCATCGCCGAGTCGCTATTGTATGAGACTCGCTATGATTCCGTGCATGGCCAATTTCCCTTGCCGGTAGAGGCCACTCAAAGTGGTATGGCCATTACTGACCAGCAAGGTCATAAGCATCTTGTGGCCTTGCACAGTAAGGCTGATGCACAAGCCTTGCCATGGCAGGAGCAGGCTATTGATTTGGTATTGGAATGCTCTGGCAAGTTAACCAGCCGGCAATTATCAGAACAACATTTGCACGCCGGTGCAGACAAGGTGCTGATTGGTGCCCCGGCTGGTGACGAAGTGGATTTAACTGTGGTCTATGGTATTAACCACCAGCATATTCGGCCCCATCACCGAATAATTTCCAATGCCTCCTGCACTACCAATTGCATGGCACCAGTGCTGGCGCCGTTGCAAGCCGAAGTGGGCATAGAAGATGGCTTGATGACTACCATTCATGCCTATACCAATGGTCAGGTACTGACGGATACGGTATTGGATAAGATGGACTTGCGGCGTGGACGAGCAGCCACCCAGTCGATGATTCCTACAACTACCCATGCTACTCAGGCTTTGGGATGGGTGTTGCCAGAACTAGCCGACAAGATCACTGGCTACAGTATGCGGGTGCCCACCATTAATGTCTCGGTGGTGGATTTGGTATTTCGCCCAAGTCGGGCCACCAGTGGGGCAGAAATCAATGCCATTATGGCGGCAGCCTACGATCAGGATCCTTATGGTGTGCTGGGTTTCAACCAGGAGCCACTAGTGTCTGTCGATTTTAATCACTGCCCGAAATCAGCCGTATTTGATGCCACTCAGACCATGCAAATGGGGCAGCTGATAAAAGTTTTGGCTTGGTATGATAACGAATGGGGTTATGCCAACCGTATGCTGGATGTGGCTTTAACCATGTTGTCTGATCAATAACCAACTACAGGAAGACCTATGCCTATTATCAATATGACTGATCTGGACTTGGCTGGTAAGCGAGTGCTGATTCGTGAAGACTTAAATGTGCCGGTAAAGGATGGCGTAGTCACCAGCGATGCCCGCTTACGAGCCTCTTTGCCAACTATTAAATTGGCCTTAAATGCTGGTGCTATGGTTATGGTTACGTCACATCTGGGGCGTCCCCAGGAGGGTCAGTATGATAGCCAGTTTTCCCTGCAGCCTGTAGTAGATTGGTTAGCGGCTCGCCTGCCCAATAAAGTCAGTTTGCAAAAAGACTGGCTGCAGGGTGTAGAAGCTGCTGCCGGGACTCTGGTGGTGCTGGAAAATTGTCGTTTTAATGTCGGCGAAAAAGCCAATGACGAGGCCTTGTCCAGACAAATGGCAGCCTTGTGCGATATTTATGTGAACGATGCTTTTGGCACGGCACACCGGGCGCAGGCCAGTACCCATGGGATAGCCCAATTTGCCCCCGTGGCCTGTGCTGGCCCCTTACTGGCGGCGGAGTTGGATGCTTTGGCCAAGGCTCTGGATAACCCCCAGCGCCCTCTGGTGGCGATAGTGGGTGGCGCCAAGGTGTCAACCAAATTGACCGTGCTGGAATCCCTGTCCGATAAGGTGGACCAGTTAATCGTTGGCGGCGGTATAGCCAACACTTTTCTGGCGGCAGCGGGCCACCCGGTGGGCAAATCCCTATACGAAGCCGATCTGGTGGCTAATGCCAAAGCCCTGATGGCCAAAACCAGTATTCCCATACCCACAGATGTGGTGACTGCCACTGAATTTAGTGAAACGGCTATGGCTACTACCAAGGGCGTGGCAGAAGTCACAGCCGATGATATGATAATGGATGTGGGTCCTGAATCGGCTGCTGCCTTGGCCGAAATTCTGGCTACGGCCGGCACCATTATCTGGAATGGTCCTCTGGGGGTGTTTGAATTTGATCAGTTTGGTGGCGGCACAGAAGTCTTGTCCCGTGCTATTGCCAAGGCCGATGGATTTTCTATCGCCGGCGGTGGTGATACACTGGCAGCCGTTGATAAGTACAAGATCAGCGAGCAGGTATCCTACATTTCCACAGGTGGTGGCGCCTTTTTGGAATTTGTAGAAGGTAAGCCATTGCCAGCGGTGGCAATTTTGCAACAACGCGGAAACTAAGGAGCACTATCATGGCGCTAATCAGCATGCGACAACTACTTGATCATGCCGCCGAATATGGTTATGGCATTCCAGCTTTTAACGTCAATAACCTCGAGCAGATGCGAGCCATTATGCAGGCGGCTGACAAGACCAACAGCCCGGTTATTGTGCAAGCTTCTGCGGGAGCGCGAAAGTATGCAGGTTCCAACTTCCTTAAGCATATGATTCTGGCAGCTATTGAGGAATTTCCACATATTCCAGTATGTATGCATCTGGATCACGGTAATTCACCCAGCACTTGTCAAAAAGCCATTGCATTGGGCTTTTCTTCAGTGATGATGGATGGTTCTTTGGGGGAAGACTCCAAGACACCTACAAGCTATGAATATAATGTGGAAGTGACTCGGCGTACAGTAGAAATGGCCCATGCCTGTGGTGTTTCTGTGGAAGGGGAATTGGGCTGTTTGGGCTCTTTGGAAACCGGTGAAGCGGGTGAAGAAGATGGTGTTGGTGCTGCCGGCAAACTAACCCACGAGCAGATGCTTACAGACCCGGAGGAAGCCGCCGATTTTGTCGCCAAAACTCAGGTAGATGCCTTGGCCATTGCCTGTGGTACCAGCCATGGTGCCTACAAGTTTACCCGCCCGCCAACGGGCGATATTCTAGCTATCGACCGCATTGCTGAAATTCATAAACAGATTCCCAATACCCATCTGGTCATGCATGGCTCGTCTTCTGTGCCTCAGGAGTGGTTGGCTGTGATTAATGAATTTGGTGGCGCCATTCCGGAAACCTACGGCGTACCCGTTGAGCAGATAGTGGAAGGTATTAAACACGGTGTGCGCAAGGTGAATATCGATACGGACCTGCGTTTGGCTTCTACCGGTGCCGTGCGCCGCTTTATGGCTCATAATCAGGCTGAATTTGATCCACGTAAATACCTAAAGGAAACCATGGCGGCCATGCAGCAGGTATGTGAAGATCGCTATAACGCCTTTGGCACCGCAGGTAACGCTGATAAGATCACAGCTACTAGTCTGGAAAATATGGCTGGCCAATACTACGGTATATAAGCCCCAAGCGCGTCAAAAAACACCTACAAAACCCCACCTCTTGTTGTGGGGTTTTCTTTGTCTAGGTGTTTGAGGTTAATAAAATATTTATCTTGGTGTCAGCCCCAACACCAGATTTAAGTTGGCTGCCTGCGCCGCTTTACTAAGGGTTTTTATGGTCACTCCGGTATTACCGTTGAGTACGCGACATACAGTGCTGCGGCTGGTATTCATGCGTTTGGCCAGTTCGGTTTTGGTAACACCCTGTGCGGCCATGGCCTGTTGCAGTTTCCAGCCCAAAACGCGTTGCAGGGCGGCTTCTGAACACTCACCCAGGATACCCTGTTCAGCCAGAAAGTTATCAAATGTTTCCCCTATATGATCATGCATTACCTTGTACCTCTTTTAATCGCTGTTGGGTAGTTTCTAAATCGCCTAAAGGAATTTTCTGGCTTTTTTTAATAATCCCATGGAGTAATACCATTTCGTTGCCAATCACAGTAAACAGAACGCGGGCTATGCCATTAGATACATGACATCGCACTTCCCATAAATCCCTTTTAATTTTTCGTACCAGTGGCATACCTATAGGCCAGCCAAATTCAACGGTTTTAACTTCAGTGCCAATGATTTTCATATCAACAGGATTGAGTGAGTAAAGCCAGTCCCTTACAGGTTGATTACCACTGGCCGATCGATAAAACCGGGCGGTAATTTTTTTCATGATTGTAACCGTACCATATATGGTTCATAAAGTGAATTGCCTGATGCTAAAGCCATTACCAAAGTTGTGATCCGTCCATGGGCTTGCTGGCTGTAAAAGCTTGAGGTCAGTCGATGGCTTACCCATATGTCAATAACCTCACAGTTAACAGAATTATAGTTAAACATTCGCCTTTTTGCCGGGCAGGAAAAATCTGATAGGCTTATGGTTATGAGGGACTGATAAATGGCTTCTGGGAAAAGTAAAGCACTGTCACGATAATCATTATTATGCCTAGGGAACCTCTGCAAAACTATTACGCTTGCCGATACGGCGTTAAAAATTGGCTCAATATCCACATTTATTATTTATAAACTGCGGTATTTCGCCAATTTTTGTCTTGTCTCGGCTTCACTCATTACATTTTTCAGAGGTTCCCTAGGGGCGTTATAAACTTACTGTTAGAGCTAGTGAAACATGGCAAAATTTGAGACGGTTGCTTCATTTATGTCACCGATAGAAGCACATATTGCTAAAGAGCGCTTAGAGTCTGAAGAAATACCAAGTTTTGTGGCTCACGCCAATCACGTTTGGGCAAACTGGAGCTATGCAAATGCACTTGGCGGAGTCAAGATAAAGGTGCTTGAAAAAAATGCTGATAACGCCAAAAAATACTGGATAAACATCTTAATGGCGAATATGAGTCCGATATCTAAGAAGTGTTTGCAGATTTAGAAACAAACTTCTGCCCTCAATGTGGATCAACAGATTATAAGATTCGGGTACCATGGTTGTCGACTATATTAGTGATCATGTCATTAGGGCTATTTTCTATTATTTATCCGCCTCGTAATAAGAGACATAAATGTTCAAGTTGCAAATATAATTGGAAATATTAGCTCTAACTAGTGCAAGTAACAGGAGAGTATTTTTATGCCAGAACTAAGGCCTAATTGTGAATGTTGTAATTAAGATTTGCCTCCTGTATCCGCGGCAGCGGTTATCTGTACTTTTGAATGCACATTCTGCCTGACGTGGGCAGAGAGTTTGCTACAACATATCTGCCCGAACTGTGGTGGCAACCTCGTGCTACGGCCAATACGCCCGGCAGCTGCTTTAATCAATAACCCGGCTTCTACCGAACGTATACTCAAAGAGGGTGGATGCAAAGCGAATGTATAACAGGAGATAGTGCTTGGTTGTAAATAAGCTGGTTTATTAGCCAAAGGTTCAGTTAACGGAGAAACTATGCCCTTTACACCAATACATATGGGCCCAGGCATTTTGGTAAAAGCCATTTTACAAGGTAGTTTTAGTTTGCTGGTTTTTGGCTGGACCCAAATCCTTATGGATATTCAGCCTTTATTGGTTATGCTGACGGGTGAGGGACATTTGCACGGTTTTTCCCATACCTATATTGGTGGATCCCTAATCGCTGTATTTGCTGCTCTAACTGGCAAATATTTGGCCGAGTTAGGCCTAAAAATTTTACGCATAGACAAACAGCGACTCACAATTCTCTGGCCTGTTGCCTTTTTAAGTGCCTTTATTGGCAGCGTTAGTCACGTCCTGTTAGATAGTATTATGCATACGGATGTGGAACCGTTTTACCCTATTTCCCTTGGCAACCACTTTTATGGTTTGGTTTCTGTTGCGGTCTTGCACAAGTTTTGCCTGTATAGTGGTTTAATTGGCACAGCCATATACTATGTGGTTAGTTGGCGTGCCAGCAAAACTTAATTTGGGTGGGGCAGACGGGGTTAGCTGTCAAGTAATATAAAGTGCGTGAGGGATCATATGCCAAGGAGTAACTGCCGATGATAAGGGCGATGACAAAATCTGATTTTGAGTTATTTTGGCCTTGTTTTAAACGGGTAATCAACGCTCAGGAAACCTATGCATTTGACCCCAATATAAGCTTTGACGAAGCATTTCAAATATGGTGTGTTACGCCACGCAAGACATTTGTTTTGCAGGAAAATAATCAAATATTGGGTTCCTATTATATTAAGCCCAATGCTCAGGGGCCCGGTGCTCATATATGTAATTGTGGCTATATGGTTGACGAAGCGGCAAGAGGTAAAGGTGTTGCGCAACAACTGTGCGAACATTCTCAGCAAATAGCCATCGAGTTAGGCTTTGCAGCTATGCAATTTAATGCTGTGGTATCAACCAATAGGTCGGCTGTTAGACTGTGGTTGAAATTGGGCTTTACTGTCATTGGTACCATTCCAGAGGCATATTATCATGCTAAATTAGGCTATGTTGACAGTTATATTATGTATAAAAAGCTGTGAATTTAAACCAACCCCGTATAGCAACCATATACTGAGGCAATATATGAAAACGATTGGTTTACTCGGCGGTATGAGTTGGGAAAGTACTCTGGACTATTATCGTGCAATAAACGAGGGTATCAAGGATAAGCTGGGTGGTTTACACTCGGCGCAAATTGCCATGTACAGTGTTGACTTTGCAGCTATCGAAAAATTACAGCATGCTGGTGACTGGCAGGGAACGGCAAAAATACTTATTACAGCCGCCACCAATATTCAGGCGGCGGGGGCTGACTTTTTGCTTATCTGCACCAATACCATGCACAAGGTGGCGCCAGAAATTGAGGCGGCTATTGATATTCCCGTATTACATATTGCTGATGCAACAGCAGAAATACTTGTTGATCAGGGGATCCAGACGGTGGGTTTGTTAGGCACGGCTTTTACCATGGAACAGGACTTTTATAAAGGTAGACTCAGCGATCACTATGGTCTTAAAGTGTTGGTGCCCAAGCAGCAGGACAGGGACATTATTCATAAAGTGATTTATCATGAGCTTTGTCTGGGCAAGATTGCATCGGATTCCAAGGCTGAGTATTTGCGTATTATAGGCAGTTTGGCAGACCAGGGGGCGCAGGCGGTGATACTTGGTTGCACAGAAATCGGCATGCTGGTTAAGCAGGCCGATACAGACACTCAGCTTGTTGATACCACAATGATCCATGCGGAACAGGCAGTGAAATATGCCATAATGTAATTATCGTGCAAAGCTCTCAAAATATAGAAAGTAAAATAAAGGGCATATAGATGACAGAGCAGGATAAGAGCTTTCAGGCGGATGCCGGGTTGGAATATGCCCTTGATCTGCTACGCCATCCACCTTCAGACGCCCTGGCATTGCCTACTGCTTTGGCTGAACAGGGTATAGGTGAACAGGCTACTTTGCAGCTATTGGCGCCTTATGTGCTGGGTCAGGCCAGTTATCTTGACAGTGCTGCAGCCTGTGCCCATATGGACCCACCAACGCCTTGGATTACCTGGGCAACAAGTCTTTGGAATGCGCGCTTAAATCAAAATCTGCTACATCCGGCTACGGCACCCTTTGCCAGACAGGCCGAGGAGAAAGTGATAGATTGGTTGGCCCCTGTGTTTGGTATGCACGGAGGGCATATGTGCTCCGGTTCTACCCTTGCCAATCTTACGGCCTTGTGGGCAGCACGGGATAGCAAGCAGGTTGACAAAATTATTGCCTCAACAGCGGCCCATATTAGTATAGCCAAAGCCGCCCGTATTCTGGGCTTACCCTATAAGCAGATTGCCACTAATCCAGATGGCCAGATTGATTGCGCCCAACTGGGTAATATCAGTAATGCCTGTTTGGTGCTCACCGCTGGTACAACCGCCACAGGCGTTATTGATTCGCTGGCGCTGGCTGGTCAGGCTAAATGGACACATATTGATGCGGCATGGGCGGGCCCATTGCGCTTGAGTGCCAAGCATGCTGACTTACTTGCTGGCATAGAGCGGGCCGATTCTGTGGCGGTTTCTGCACATAAATGGCTATTCCAGCCGAAAGATTCAGCCCTGATTATGTTTCAGCAACCAGAACTGGCCAATCCAGCCATTAGCTTTGGTGGTGGCTATTTGGCAGCGCCCAATATTGGCGTGCAAGGATCTCGTGGGGCCGCTGCCATATCCTTGCTGGCGACCCTGATGGCGTGGGGTAAAAAGGGTATGGCGGCACGTATCGATCAGGCTATGTCAATGGCGACCATATTGGCTGAGGCGTTGAGTAAAGAGGACAAGCTTTCAGTGTGGGCTATGCCGATAACAGGAGTAACCGTATTTCGGCCTCTACATATAAGTACGCAACAACTTTATCAGCGCTTGCCGGAGGGCATAGTTTCCACCTGTATGTTGGATAATCAACAATGGCTGCGTTCAGTGGCGGCCAATCCATTGGCTGATATGGAGACCATTATTGCTGCTATTCGAGGGGCCATAAAATGAGCTGCTATGTCAATTTAGTGCCAGGTGGCAATAATAATTATTGTATAAAGTTCTCAGTTTATATAAATATAACCAGAGGTAGCCAATATGCTGCAGGTTGATAGTCTTGACCACCTCGTACTGACAGTGAAAGATATTGCTGCTACGGTGCACTTCTATACCTCGATAATGGGCATGGAAAAAGTGGAATTTGGTGACAACCGTGTAGCTTTAAGCTTTGGGCAACAAAAGATTAATCTGCACCAAGTTGGCAATGAATTTGAACCTAAAAACCTCAGTTGAACACAGGATTTGCGTTGAGAGACAGGGCCGCAAAACAAGGCGCCGCTAGCAGGCAATGGCCGTAGCCCTTGGCAAGAGCGGCAACGCTGGTTTGTGGTTTTGGATCCAGCGCAAAACAGTGTAGCGTTTTTGCATTGACCTGTAGAGTGAATAGAGTAAATGACCGTTTTAATTGTATTTCAACACCTTACGCAAGATATAAGCGATCAACTGAGGTTTTTAGGTTGAACCAAAAGCCCATCATGCCTGCCCTGGATCGGCGGACTTATGCTTGATCATTACGACGCCAGTGCCTGCGGCCATACAAGAACTCAAAGCAAAAGGCGTTCAGGTTATTGCTGGCCCCGTGTATAGAACAGGTGCTACAGGGAAAATTATTTCTGCCTATTTTAGGGATCCAGATGGTAATTTACTTGAGGTGTCTAATTATGTAACCCCATAATAAGCGGTAGTGAAAGGCATGGTAATCATGCCGCTATGCAGTATATTTAAGAGAGTAAAGGAGAATAATAATGATACAAATGATAGCTGGACTCCTGTTATGGTCCTTGGTGCACTTGATGCCTTCACTGAGCCCGGGATTAAGAGAGAAATCCGTCGTCAGCCTTGGGCAAAAGGGTTATAAGATCACTTTTGCGCTATTAATACTAGTGGCCCTAGTGCTGATTGTGCTGGGCTGGCGTAGCACCGTGCCTGTGCATATCTATACCTTGCCAGAAATAGTGAGACTGATTGCCATACTGCTTATAGTAATGGCGTTTTTGCTGATGGGGGCTGCCAATTACCCAACCCGAATTAAGCAGTTTGTGCGCCACCCACAATTAACGGGTGTGATTTTTTGGTCAACGGCACATCTGCTTTTAAATGGGGATAGTCGCTCTGTATTGTTATTTGGCTGGTTGGGTATCTGGGCGCTGCTGGAAATAGTGCTAATTAGTCGCCGCGAGGGAGAATGGATAAAAGCTGTGTCACCTTCCTGGAGTAGAGAAGCCAGAGGTGCTTTTATTAGCTTGATAGTACTGGCTGTAGTGGTGTTTGTGCATCCCTATCTAGCTGGTGTGCCGGTTAGTTAATGCATGCTGTCATGGCAACGAGCGCAGGGACGCGGCCAGCTCTGAACTATTGGCTTGATTAGTCAGAAACTTCTGAGCTGCGTTTGCAATAACAGATTTGTAGGTTTTTATAATTGGAAAAAAAGACCAAAATAAAAATTTGGTTCTGACATTGATTAATTCTGCTATTAATATCAAAAATTTATATATAAATAAAAATGGTAAAGTAAAAAACCTCTGCTAATCTTTAATTCACAAATGGCGAACAGTCATTAATGTAATAATCAAGATGTCACCACTTTAATACCTATAATGTTGTTATAAGCATGAATTGTTGGTTATGGACATCATAGGTAAATGTCTAGACTCTACGGAGAGTATATATGTATACAAATAAAGATTTGGATTTGGCCGTAGCCGAAGGTATTTTCTCAGATACAGCTATTAATAAGTTCCGCAGTTTAAGGTTATTATCGGATAGTGCGCCAGTACCTACCGAAGCCAAACCCACACAAGTTGCTGATGCCAGAGCCAATGATATTTTTGTTGTTATGGGCTGTATGCTGTTGGTTTTTGGTTCCCTGTGGACGTTAAAAACCATTACAGATGCAGAGGGCGTTAGCGTTCTTATTGTCTTTATCAGTGCTATGTTTGGCTTTGGTTTAGCGAAGGTTTTTTCACTTAAGAGGCAGTTTGCTATTCCTGCCATCGCCTTGTTACTGGCTTGTGTCAGTGGTGTGCTTACACTATGTATCGTGGCTTTGTTATAGTCGTTATCTGTTGCTGATTGCTATCCTTATTAGGGCCTGAGTGCAGCCAATTACCAAGCCTAATAAAAGTCCCAAGGAGGTAATGGGCGCGCTTCTGGGGCCAACTGCGGTCTCAGGAGCAAAAGCAGGATCAATAACTTTGAAAGCATATTCTTTTTGTACTTTGGCCAGCATAATATTACTGGCCTCGGATTCGATCATTTTGTATAAAATAGACTGAAATTCAACCAGTGATGTCTTGCTTATCTCCTGCTCCAGATAGCGCATATTTGCTTTTGATTCAGCAATTGCTTCATTTCTTAAATATTCATTTAAACCACTAACCAGCTTATTAGCTATATTGGCAGCCACCTCGGGATCGTCTGATTTAACAGATACTCTTACCAAGCCTGATTTTTGCAGAGTTGACACCTTGAGCATGTCTTTTAATTTTAGATAAGATGCCGTATCACTCGGTATTAGCGGTACTGGTTGATTGGAATCTTCCGTCGTAAACAGGTCCTGTAAACAGCAGGAATAATCGGTCTCTGGCTCTTGCCAAGTGCTGGTATTGGATTCCCACAATTGTGGGAATAAAACCGGCTTTAATTCTTCCTCTTTGATTAAGGATAAAATAAATTTCCGTGACTCCAGCAAAGCCAATGAAGATTCAATATTGGTATCATGATAGGCGACATTAATACCCGCAATGGTTGCAAGCCCGGCATATCGGCTGGCAAAAGAAGACAGTTGGCTATTATCACTGTCGCCCTTGGTACTGGTAATTAACACATCAGCTTGATAGGTTTTGGATGTAGTGAGAGCGGTTATACAGGCAGTACAGCCAAACATCAGGGTACATAAAAAGATACTGATTTTATATTGATAAAGTGACCGAAATAATTCAATCAGATCGATTTCATTACTATTGATTGCTTGGTTCTCTGCCACAATATAAATCTCGTTATGGTTAATCAATGTATAAATAAACTAAAAAATACCAAGTGTGTTAAGCGCTTCGGCAGCCAGAGCAAATCGGTAGGTGATTTGACTGATATCGGTCCACTTGGCCAAGTCAGATACATGCTCCAGATCCATTGGCACCATAATCACATCCCCAGCTTCAATAACAACCTGTCCACTATGAAGACTAAATAAGTTTGTTGTTGCCGGTTTGGTGGTTACCACGGCTCCATTCGATTTCACTACATAGATTCTGCTTTGATCTGCCTTGCTGGTTAATCCACCACTGGCTTGAATATATTCTTCTAGCGTGATGGTGGGGGTATACAATACCGAGGAGGGATTCATCACCTCCCCTACCACAGCTATTTCCTGGATTTGCTGTGGTATATATAGCATATCGCCATGTTTTAAGATGATATCCTTTTCTTGTTTGGCCAGAATGCCCGGTAAATTAATAACCAAACGACCAATAGAGCCAGATTGTTTAACCTGGCTAACGGCGTACTGCATCGATAACAGGGCCGAGGATGTCTTTTTGTCGTATGGTTCAACTGCTTCTACCGGGTAATTGGCAGACTGCTCCAGTATGGCTATATCCCTTTCCATTTCTTCTATCAGCTGTTGTTTTTTCTCGTCTTCCCGATCTCTTAATGATTGTCTGGAAAAAACTGCTGCCTGCATATCACCCAAATCAGCAATACCCCCTGCCCGCATTACTACTTGCGATAAGGTTTCGCCTTTGGTTATTGGATAAACGCCGGGAAAGCTGACCTCTCCGGAGATAGTTATATATTTCTCCTCACTCCAGTCCGGTGCCTGTTTAATGGTGACTGTATCGTGGGGTTCAAGCAGCAGGTTCTCACTCAAGTCGCCTGCCATTGCCAAGCCCAGATTGATGGTTTGGTGAGAGGCATTAAGTTGGCTGTCTTGCCCGATAACGTAGCGGGTTATTTCGGCTGTCATGGTGTAAGCCGCTTCTTCAAGCCCGCCAGCTGCCAGTATAAGGTCAGATACTCGCATGCCTGTGGTTAGGGGGTAGGCACCCTGTTCCTCCACCATGCCATTAATCTTTACTACTAGGGCTGGTTGGCCAAGCCTTGCCTGTCGATTTAGATCATTTACCAGACTGTCAATTGCTATACGGCGATTGGTGTTTTTAGTAAATACCAAAAGCTTGTCTCGCGGACGTAGTATGACATTCGTTTTATGGTCCCCATTGGACAATATTTTATGCAATTCTATGGGGATAATAGTAGTTATATCATCTTCAGATAAACGCTGAAGTAGCGCATATTGCCTATCCGTTTCTGGTAATAGATCTAGCGCTGCCCGGACCAGATCACCAACTCTCATATTGGCTGCAAGAGGATAGTCGCCTGGATACCTAACGTTGCCTTGAATAGTGACAATGGGTTCGGGTTGATTCTGTCGTGCTTGTCGTCGCAGCTCTGTGATATATTCGCCAATAAGCTCATTGCGCTGATCTGTTAGTGACAAAACGATGAGTTGGTCGCGTGGTTGCAGCCTTGGGTTTAGTGCCTTTGGGTTGCTATGCATGACCTTATCTAAAGACAGAGGCAGCAAGGTCACCCCCTCACGACCTGGCGATTCTCTACGTAGCAGTGCATATTGCATATCTGTGTCTGGTAATAAATCCAAAGATGCTCGGACCAGGTCGCTGACTTTCATATTGGCTGCCAGAGGGTAAGCGCCTGGATATTTCACATTACCCTTAATTGTGACAACGGGTTCAGGCTGGTCATAACGGGCTTGATCCTTAAGGCTGGTGACGATATTGGCAATTAATGACTGACGTTCTTGAGACAGCTTAAAAATGGTCACTTCGTCACCGTGTTGAAGTTTTAAATCAGCGTCTGTGCCTTTGTGGTTGAGCACATCTTGAAGGGCAAATGACAATACTTCAATATGGTTCTGTGCTTGATGGTGGCGCTTTATAAGCGCGTATTGCATATCGGTGGCTGGCTGGAAATTCAGTGCAGCGCGCAGCAGATCACTGATACGCATATGTGGCTGGTAAGGATAATCTCCGGGCAAGCGCACATTACCAGCAATGCTCACATAGTGTGCTGGCTGATTAAACTGGGCTTGCATTTTTAATTCATCAACTAGTCCTTTGATAATGGGCATGCGGTCATTGTTATTGGCAAAAACCATTATCTGGTCACGGGGCGATAGCAGTATATTGGCCGGTCCAAATGGCTGGTTGATGGCTTCTTGCAGGTTGATTCGGAGCACGGATATTTTGCCATTGGGTGCTTGTTCTCTGCGGATTAAGGCATAATCTGTGTCGGCTCCCGATTTAAACTCATCCATTGTCTTAAGTACATCCTGCAGTCGTAGCCCTGGTTGCCATTTGGTGCCCCCGGGTCTTCTGACATGTCCCGAAACGGTAATGATGTCATTCATGCGATCTAGGACCGAAAAAATATGTACAGTATCGCCGTCAGTTACCGGCTTTAAGAAAGCGGATTTATTGGACAAGTCGAGTTCAACCAGAGTGCGGCGGCCATGCTTATCTATCCTCTCTATTTGCGAAATTCTAGGGAAAGCGGTTGGCAACATGCCACCGGCATAGGTTAATAGATCATCAATGGTGTTCTCTTGTGGATGAAGTTCATAGATAGCTGGCCGGCGCACTTCACCGCCTATACCCACGGTCTGGCCTACTGGTTTTACAAAGATTACATCGCCAGGCAATAACCTGATATCTTTGCTGGTGTCCCCGCGCAATAGCAAATCATATAAATCAAAACTAACGGCTACTTTGCGATGGCGCTTAACCTCGATATCTCGTAACGTACCTATGGGCTTAATGCCACCACTGGCAAAGAGTGCGTTGGTTAAAGTAGACAGGGAACTAACGGTATAGGAGCCTGGATGATTGACATCACCCAGCACAAACACACGAATTGACCGCAAAGAACCCAAAGTAATATTGGCCTTCACGCCTATTATCTGGGCAGATATTCTGGAATTAAGTAACTCTTTCAACTCTTTGAAGGTTAAACCAGATACTGCTATGGGGCCAATGCGGGGGAAATTTACTACGCCTTCACGCGTGACCACCAAAGAGAACTCAAAGTTTTCTGTACCAAATAGCAATATATGAATTTCATCTCCCGGGCCCACAATATATTCGTTGGGTATAGGGATATCGTCTACTGGGGAAAAGGTAGTAGGCGCTTGCTGAAACAGGGAGTAGCCAAATTGTTTTAGTGGTGGGGTGCCTATTCTTAGGCTACCAGTATTTAATTTGGTTGTATCGACATCTTTCTCCGGGTCAAAAGATGTACTCAAGTTGTTTGGGGCTGCTCGATCTCCTGTAGTTAAGACCTGTGGAGTTGCGGCATGGGCAGTATGTATTATCGACATTATGTCGAAAATCATTGCTATAGCGATGATCCAGATGGACTGTCTGATACCAAAAATGTACATACATTTGCCTAAGCCACTTTTATCTTTGCGATGTTCCTATCCGTGTTGATTAGGTGTTATACGCCATATCTGTCCTACCATGCTGACAAGGGTTTACTATGGATGTGCTGCAAGAGCATACTCAAAGCATGGGCAATCAACATATAGATCCCATACAACCAGATGACAAACAGCAGGCTATAATATTCAGTCAAAAGATAGATACATATGACGATGGCTATTTGTAAAAAGTGTAGTGCCAAGAAAAATCGGGGTCGTTTGAAAAATAATAAGCTGGGACTAAACAATACAAATAGCGTTATCATAGCAACGGCCCATTTAGGGATTAGCGTGGTTTGGCTTGCCTCTATTGGTTTCATAGCTCCGCTCCTAATTAATCACACTAACTATAAATAAATATTAAAAAAAGGGCCCCAGTTTCATCAAACTATATCCACTCGTGCCGAACTAAAGCAGGGTTCGTTACTTACATTCGGCTCACTGGGGCCCAAAAGATCAATCAGTTAAAGGCAGGCTTTCATAACCTAAACCGATTGATGCGCCACACTAGGCTTGCACTCATACTAAAATCTGTTACAGCTAAATCGTGCTGATTTGGATGCTACAGCCTTGCTCAAAATCTACTTACCAGTTATCTTATGTATTGCCACAAAACATCTCTAACTAATTAATTTAAATATATATTATACTTATATATATCATTTTAAAATATTGGTTGGTTGAAGATTAAGGGCTTTGGCTATTTGCTCTACCTTATCTAAGGTAGGGCTTTTTGTGCCGCGTTCAATATGTCCCATATAGCCCCTATCAATGTTAGCCATATAGGCTAATTCTTCTTGGGTGATATTGGCAGCAGAACGTATTTCTCTAACTCTATTACCAAAAAATTTAGTAAGATTTGTCATATCTAAAGCCACCCCTTCGTACCATACTATAGAAAAATATAGTAAAAAGATACCCCTTTCTTATAAATTTTTCCACTTACTATAGTGCCTATATCGGTTTTTCTGGAATAAGAGGTTGGCCAGTTACTGACCAAACTCTGGCTAATTAACTGAGCAAAGTGGTAGAACTCTGCTAGTCTTATAACTGTGGAAGGCCTGTAAATGGTTCCTAATGATGGACTGGCAAATCCTGCAGGTCTGCCTTGGATAAGTTGATTTTCTAGCCCTTGGTAAGTGGCTGTTTTGTTGGAAAACAATAGTTTTGAAAAATATATTAATTACTTGTGCAACAAGTGCTATAGGCTCACATACAGCATCACTTTTACATAGTCCAACTAACAGACTTGTACTGGCTGCACGTGATATAGATAAATTAAAAGAAATCTCCGGGCCAATGCAGAATAGTGTGCAACTAAGTCTGGACTTTTCCAGTACCGAGTCCGTAGATAACTGCATTAATGATATTGACCAGCCCTTGGATGGTGTGGTGTTTATTATTCCCAGAATCAGCGCTACCACAAACTTTTTTCCCCAAGACGAAGAGTGGCATACACTGTTTGATCATTATTTTATCAAACCATTACGACTGCTGCGCAAGTTGTATGAACAACAGCTCTATGCAACAGGCTGCAAAATTGTCTGTGTTAGTGGTATTTCGAGTAAACAGGCCTTGACCAACTATGCCATGAATAACTGCCTGCGTTCCGCATGGCTTGGGCAAATTAAGTCATTGGCTCTGGGTTTGGCAAAAGACAAGGTTATCCTTAATACACTTTCTATGGGCGGCGTGCTGACGGAAAATTATATCAACAAGCTTGAACAAAAAGCGGCCAGTCTGGATATGGAGTATAATGCCCTGATGCTGCAAGAAGTAGACAATATTCCTTTGGGTGCCTATGCCACAGTTGCCCAGGTTAGTGGGGCAATTGCAAGCCTGCTTGGTGCCATAAGCGACCATATGACAGGGCAGAATATTATTCTTGATGGTGGTTTTATTCGGGCTTATTAAGGCTATTCGAGCAGCAATACTGTATCAGCAAATAGCCAGTGGTTGAATCCTTGGGAAACCTCTGCAAAGTTCGTCATGTTAAGGAGCCTAGCCACAAGGCAGTCTCTAAGCTATTAGTTTTATCAGTAAGATGCTGTTTTGTTACCCTTGCGATGATGGCTTTGTGAATATTGCAGATCTTGGCTAGGTGATAATACAATAAGGCTGCTTGCTACTGCAGAGCGCCCCTTAAACGCTGTTAACTATGTTTCTATATCGACCCTGAGCGCAATCGGAAAAAAATATGTACACAGATGAAGATTTGGATTTGGCAGTTGAGAAAGGGATTTTTTCGGCTGCTGCCATAAAACAATTTCGCCACCAGCAGTCAACATTAAAAAGTGCACCCTCTGTAGATCAGGAAAACTTTAAATTACTGACGGGCTTTAATGATATTTTTGTAGTGATTGCCTGTTGTTTGCTGCTTTTCTCCAGCCTGTGGATGGTAGAAACCATAACCGACAGCAATGGTTCGGGGCTGTTGGTGATGGTTATTATCTCCTGGTGTTTGGCGGAAATATTTGTACTTAAAAGGCAGTTGGCACTGCCTGGCATTGTGCTCTTGCTGGCCTTTGTTGGTGGTGTCTATACGTTATGTATGACAACCTTTTCAGCATTTTCAGAAAGTACACACATACCATTGATAGTAGCCGCGGGCGTGTCAACCTCGGCTGCCTATCTGCATTGGTGGCGTTTTCAGGTGCCTATTACTGTTGCGGTGGGCACGGGGGCTGGGGCAGCCCTTGTCGTTGCTTTGGTAGTAAGCTTTTTCCCTGATGCTAAATCTTGGCTGCCGGCAGTATTATTTTTGTGTGGGCTGCTGACCTTTGCATTGGCAATGTATTGGGATATGTCCGATATCAATAGAGTGACGCGCCGCTCTGATGTATCTTTTTGGTTACATCTATTAGCCGCCCCATTGATTATTCATCCCGTTTTTTCGTATCTGGGCATATTGGATGGTAACGAAAGTTTAACAATTATGGTTATTGTTATCCTGCTTTATTTGCTTATGACATCCATTTCCATAGTTATTGATCGGCGCGCGCTTATGGTGTCGGCACTGGCATATGTTATCTATGCCTTGGCCGGTATTGTCGAAACTTATGGTGGTGTTGGTTATAGTTTCGCCCTTCCCGGGGTGCTTTTGGGGGTGACACTTTTGCTTCTGTCTGCCTATTGGCATAATGTTAGAAGCAAACTGGTGGTCAGGTTGCCCGGCCAGATTAGGCAGCGGATTCCACAAGCGCAAGCTGTCTAGGCTGGAAATTGCTGTTCCGGGCCATGGGTGTGACACCAAAGCACTGGCCAAGATATTATCGCGGCCTGATTTTCCTGCCATGACAAAGGTAGTGGCCCAAGTGATGACTGGAAATATGGGTGCCCAGCGGGTGTTGCTTAACAATGGCTTCACTTGCATAGGCAACTGCTATTGCCAACAACAGGATAATCAGGTTGATACCAAGTTTTATATAAAAGAGATAACAATATAATAAAGCACCTGAGACAGGCATGGTAAGTTGTATAGGTTATTTGCAATAGAGTTTATATGAGTATTCGAAAGGCCGAAGTGGGTGATGCCTCAAAACTGGGAGTTCTGGTATCTTCACTTGCACATTTTTATCTTGCAGAAAAAGAGTCATCTTTACCATTGTGGTTGGCAAATACCCTGCATATTTTCGAGTTTGAGAATCGCCTATCAAGTGCAGAGTTTGCCAATTTTGTGTTTACCAAAAATAAGTTAATTCTTGGTTATATTTCAATCAAGGATAAGTGCCACGTTTATCATTTGTTTGTTGCCGAAGAGCATCAGGGTAAAGGGGTGGCAAGAAAGTTATGGGAACATGCCGCTGCATATCTGGGATCAGATCGTTATACCGTCCGTGCAGCAATCTATGCGGTGCCCGTATATAAGCGTTTCGGTTTTAAAGAGGCAGAACCGGTGGCAAGCAAAGACGGCATGATATTTCAGCCAATGGTCTTGCTGCTAAAAGGCCATAAAGCGATTGACGCTTAACGGACTTGTCTAGCGTTCAACACATAAAGCAACACCCATACCGCCACCAATACATAGTGTCGCTAGGCCCTTATGCACATCACGGCGTTGCATTTCATGCAGTAGGGTTACTAGTATACGACAGCCCGAGGCACCAATAGGGTGGCCTAGGGCGATGGCACCGCCGTTGACGTTCACCATATCAGTGTTTAATCCAAGCTCTTGATTAACGCTAATGGCCTGTACCGCAAAGGCTTCATTGGCTTCGATTAATTGTAAATCGTTAAGTTCCCAGCCCGCTTTTTGCAAGGCCTTTTGGCTAGCTTGAATAGGCCCTGTGCCCATAATGCTGGGGTCTACACCGGCACTGGCGCCAGCTTTAATAGTGGCCAGTATGGGCAGACCCAGTTCCTCGGCCTTGGCGCGACTGGCTAGTAATACCATGGCGGCACCATCATTGAGTGTTGAAGCGTTACCTGGTGTGACAGTGCCATCCTTTTTAAACGCTGGGCGCAGTTGGCTTAGGCCTTCCTGGGTTACTCCTGCCCGAGGTTGTTCATCCTGCTCAAAAATGCTGGTCTGTTTGCGTTGCTGCACTTCTACAGGCGTGATTTCATCGGCTAGTTTACCCTCAGCAATAGCGGCATTGGCTTTGCTTTGAGAATGAGCGGCAAAGGTATCTTGGGTGTGACGATCGATGCCAAATCGATTGGCAATATTTTCTGCTGTAATGCCCATATGGTAGTTATTGAAGGCGTCCCAAAGGCCATCATGTACCATGGTATCCAACATATTCCAGTTGCCCAGCCGTTGACCATTACGTGAGTTGGGTAGCACATGGGCCGCTTGACTCATACTTTCCTGCCCACCGGCTATAATAAGGTCGGCATCACCACATTGGATGGCCTGATGAGCCATATGTACGGCTTTGAGGCCAGAACCACAGACCTTGTTAATGGTAATCGCGCTGGTGCTGACAGGCAGGCCGGCGTTAATGGCTGTTTGTCGGGCCGGATTTTGGCCGCAGCCTGCAGCCAATACTTGGCCCAGAATAACTTCATCGATTGCCGCCCCATCCACCCCGGCTTTGGCTAGTAGGCCTTGTAGTACCTGAGTACCAATTTCTACGGCAGATAGGGGCGCCAGCGAGCCGCCAAAGCTGCCAATGGCAGAGCGGGTTGCAGCAACAATAACGGTATCCATAGTAGGCTCCTATAGGTTAAAGACGATGAAAGTGCAGGTTGTCGATCAGACGGGCCTTGCCCATATAAGCAGCTGCAATAATGACCAGCTCACTATCTTCTGTGCTGGCTGGCTGCAGGTCCTGTTGGCAACAAACCTTAAAATAATCGGGGGTAAAACCTGCTGCTTGCAATTGGCTTTGTGCCTTGGCTTCCAGTTCAGCAAAGTTCAGGTTGCCGGCATCAATGCTAGTGCGGGTGTCAGCCAGGCAGCGATATAGGGTGGCGGCCTGATCCAATTCTGCCGCTGTTAGGTAGCCATTACGTGAACTTAAAGCCAGACCACTCTCGGCGCGGGCAATAGGGGCGCCGATAATTTCTACGGGCAGACACAGGTCTTCAGTCAGTTGTTTGATTACCAGAAATTGCTGAAAATCCTTGAGGCCAAAGACTGCATAATCGGGTTGTACAATGCCAAACAGTTTGGTTACTACGGTGGCTACGCCAGTAAAGTGGCCGGGGCGCGAAGCACCGCAGTGAATGCCACTTAGCTGGGGTACCTTGACGATGGTGGCACTGATGCGGGTCTCTGGATACATTTCCTCTACTGAGGGTGCAAACAGGATATGGCAGCCCCGTTCCGTTAGCTTGGCCTGATCGTTCTCAAAGGTGCGTGGGTATCCATTAAAGTCTTCCCCCGGACCAAACTGCAGAGGGTTAACAAAGATGCTGGCCACGACTATATCAGCTTGTTCATGGGCCCGATCAAGCAGCTGCAAATGGCCTTCATGCAGATTGCCCATGGTGGGTACAAAGGCGATGCTGGCGCCGTTAAGGCGGTGTTGCCACAAGGCCTGACGCAGAGCGTCAATTTTGCTAATTACTTGCATGAGTATTACTCGAAGCAGTGTTCAGAAGCGGGAAAGGTTTGATTTTTCACTTCCCGTACATAGGCGGCCAGAGCATCCTGAATGGTGTTTTCTTGAGCCATAAAGTTCTTTACAAAGCGGGTTTGTTTGCCGGGACTAAGGCCCAGCATATCGTGCAGCACCAGCACCTGAGCGTCAGTGTAAGGTCCGGCACCAATACCGATTACTGGCACGCTTGTAGCTTCCGTAATGGCCTTGCCAACACTTGTTGGCACACATTCCAGTAGTATCATACTGGCGCCGGCAGCTTCCAGTGCTAAGGCTTCATCGAGCATATTTTGGGCTTGCTCTGGGGTGCGCCCCTGCACACGATAGCCACCTAACTTGTTAATGGCTTGTGGTGTCAAACCCAAATGGGCACAGACGGGAATGCCCTGCTCATATAATTTGGCCACTGTGTCTTGTAACCAGATACCGCCTTCGAGCTTAATAATTTGTGCGCCAGCTTGCATCAAGGCGGTGGCATTGGTCATGGCTTGTTCAATGGTGCGATAGGTCATAAAGGGCATATCCGCCATGATCAGACAGTTTTGATTACCGGCTTTAACACAATGTGTATGATAAACCATATCTTCAATATCAACCGGTAGGGTGGAATCCAGACCTTGCAGTACCATACCCAGGGAATCCCCCACCAGAATCATATCCACCCCGGCAGCATTAAGCCAGTGGGTAAAGGTTGCATCATAGCTGGTAAGGCAGGTGATTTTCTCGCCTCGCTGCTGCATGGAAGAGAGAGTGTGCAGGGTTGTTTGTGCCATAGTACCGTTCTCAGATTTTGGGGTGTTATTATACGGCCAGCTGCACCAGATCAGCCAATGGGCAATTGTCTAACAATTGCTGCAGGCTGGTACCGTTGGGCAGGCTCAATTGGGGGCTGATTTCAGCCAGTGGGTAGAGTACGAAGTTGCGTTGTTGCAGGCCAATATGGGGTACCTGTAAACGCGGATGATCAATATACTGTTGGTCGAATAGCAATAGATCCAGGTCGAGAGTGCGTGGTCCCCAGCGCCGTTCACGTACACGTTGGTGCTGGTGTTCGAGTTGCTGCAGGGCATCCAGCAGAGTCAGGGGCTCGAGCTCGGTATGGATATGTGCTACGGCATTGACATAGTCTGGCTGATCCTGCGGGCCCATGGGCTTGCTACCATACAGGCTGGAAGCAGACACTAGCTCGCACCGAGGCAGTTGTGCCAGTTCTTGTATGGCCTGTTGAATCTGGTTGATGGGAGCATCCAGATTGCTGCCTATGCCAATATAGGCACTCTTATAGGCACTGTGGGTCATGCCTGGCTTCCCCGGTCTTGCTGATCGTTATTAGCTGGCTTGCGCTTGCGCTTGGGACGTGGTGCCTTGCCCAATTCTTTGCTCATTTCCAGACGTTGCTCTTCACTGGCGTACTGGAATCGAGTCCACCATTCGCCCAGCCCTTGTAAAGGCTCACCACTGGCTTCACGAATCAGCAAAAAGTCATAGCCGGCACGGAAGCGTTTGTTGTCCAATAATTGCTGTGCACGATTACCATGGCGTCGCGGCAGGCGCAGTTGCATATCCCAGATTTCTTTCATGGGTGTGCTAAAGCGGCGTGGTATCGAGGTGCTCTGGACCTGCTCTTGAATCACGTCCTGAGCAGCTTGATGCAGGGCTGGTACAGGTGGCATATTGCGAATTTTCGCCATACGTGCCTGCAATGGTGCCCATAACAGGGCCGCCAACAGGAAGGCTGGTGTGACACTTTTGCCATGACTAATGCGTTCGTCAGAGTTGCGCAAGGCACGAATGATAAAATTTTCTACCAGTTGCGTTTCACTTTGGTCGGCTGCAATTGCTGCCTGGGTAGCAGGGAACAGATAGCGGAACAGATTATAGTCCTGCAGTAGTTCGTAAGTGGCCTCACCTTGACCAGCCAGAAACAGTTTGAGAATTTCTTCAAACATACGAGCCGCTGGAATAGGTTGCAACAGGTGGCCCAATTCATCAATAGGATCACCAGTTTGGTCAGCAATATGGAAATCCAGTTTGGCGGCAAAGCGAATGGCACGCAGCATCCGCACCGGGTCTTCGCGATAACGTTCGTAGGGGTCGCCAATCATACGAATGGTGCGGCTTTGAATATCTTCAGCGCCATTGGCAAAATCATGAATGGTAAAGCCATCAATATTGTAATACATGGCGTTAATAGTGAAGTCACGGCGCAGTGCGTCTTCGTCAACGGTGCCGTAAACATTGTCACGGGTCAGCATGCCGTTGGCTGATTGTCGAGCCTGTGTGCCATTATTATCACTGCTATGATTAGCGCGAAAAGTCGCTACTTCAATAATTTCCCGACCAAAGCGCACATGCACCAAGCGGAAGCGACGGCCAATAAGTATAGAGTTACGAAATAGTTTATGCACCTGTTCAGGGTGGGCGTCCGTAGCAATATCAAAGTCTTTGGGCTGGCCGCCCAAGAGCAGGTCGCGCACGCCACCGCCCACCAAATAGGCTTGATAGCCGGCATCTTTTAGGCGATAGAGTACTTTTAGTGCATTATCGCTAATATCGCGGCGACTTATACCATGTTGGTCACGGGGTATGATTCGCGGGCCAGCAGCAGTGTCAGGTGCCATTGTTGGGGCACCACTTTCGCCGCGCACCAGATGCATTAATTTGTTAATAAAACCCATAGTTTTATCAGTCGCAACCTTATCTTAGACCAAAGGCGCTATTCTAACACGGCCATGGCAGGTCAGGGGAGTGGGGAATCTAAAAACGGGTGTGGATCCTTATAGAAAGAGGGGATATCTTGACGTTGCCATGCCATTATGGCCCAGTCCAGTTGCTCCGTCACTGGTGCTGCAATAAGGCTTGACGGCAGATTTTGGCCCAGGCGCTGTAAGGCCTGGCTGATTAACTGGGGTGCCTGGCCTGAGGTAATGGCTGTGGCAAGGTTCTGTTTACTTAATTTTTGTCCGGCTTGGTTGACGATTAACGGAATATGTCCATAAGTGAGTGTGGGTAAGCCCAGGCACCCTTGTAAAAATACTTGGCGTGGGGTTTGTTGGTACAAATCGGCACCGCGTATAACGTGAGTAATGCCTTGGCGTGCATCATCAACTACCACCGCCAGTTGATAAGCAAACAGACCGTCTTTGCGACGCAGGATAAAGTCGCCTACCTGATGGGCCAGATTCTCCTTATAGGGAGGCATAATCAGATCGTTAAATCCCAGCTCTTCAGCGGGTGCTTTTATGCGCCAGGCGCCAGCTTGGTGAGCTGCTTTTGGATGGTCGCGACAGTGGCCAGGATAAACAGTTTGGCCTTGCAGTTGGCTACGGCTGCAGGTGCAGTAGTACAGCAGGCCTTGTTGTTGCAGTTGTTCTAGGGCGTCGCGATAGTGCTGATCTTGCTGACTTTGGTAGCAAATATCACCATCCCAGTGCAGTCCAAACTGTTCCAGGGTTCGTAAAATGTGGTCGCTGGCTCCCGTTTGACAGCGGGGTGGGTCGATATCTTCTATGCGCACCAACCATTGGCCCCGTTGGGCACGGGCGTCCAGGTAGCTGGCCAGTGCTGCTACCAGAGATCCAAAGTGCAGAGGGCCGCTGGGCGTAGGTGCAAAGCGCCCAACATAGCCGGAATTTGTCTTCAGCTGCGTTTTTTGCAGAGCAACCAAGGCTTATTTGCCGAGTTGCTTCTCTTTGATTTCTGCCAAGGTCTTGCAGTCAATACAAAGGGTGGCAGTAGGGCGTGCTTCCAAGCGGCGAATACCGATCTCAACGCCACAGGCATCACAAAAACCGTATTCATCGTTTTCGATCATTTCCAGTGTGTCGTTGATCTTCTTGGTTAGCTTGCGTTCACGATCGCGAGCCCGCAGTTCTAAAGAAAATTCTTCTTCCTGACTGGCACGATCGTTAGGGTCGGCAAAGTTGGCGCCGTCTTCTTTCAGGTGGTTTACGGTACGATCAACTTCTTCGGCCAGATCTTGCTTCCAAGCTTCCAGAATATGTTTGAAGTGATCACCTTGGGCCTGGTTCATATACTCTTCGTTCGCCTTGGCTTCATAAGGCGTGAAGTGTTTCAGTAAGGAGTCGTGATTTTCTGCCATAGCATTCTACACTTATGTATATGGGCAGTCTTGGAGCAGCGTTTAAGGGACTTGCAGCAAGTCTACCCGGTTACAGTTGAATTCAGGGCGCCTAAACTACCAGATTTAATGGCGTTTGGCTAGAGATGCAAGTCTTCTTTTGGAGCAGATATTAGGGATTTGGTTATTTGTTATCTGCAAACCCTCTTGGGGCTGTTATTAGAGGCATAAATTATGCTTGCCATATACCTTGTTAAGCCTGTCGCAGGAGTTGCTTCGTCAGGCAGGCAATGCCAAAATTGGCGGCTGTTAAGAAATTACTCGGAGCATATACCATGCAGTTTGTCTTGCCATTACAAACAGCTGTGTTGATTAAGCGCTATAAACGTTTTTTGGCAGACGTGGCAACAGACGATGGCAAATTACTAACCCTGCACTGCCCCAATACCGGCTCCATGGCAGCCTGTGCCGAGCCGGGTAGCCGGGTATGGTATTGGCATTCTGACAACGCCAAGCGCAAATATCCTTGTACTTGGGAGTTAGTGCAGGTGGCTGGCCAATATCTGGCCTGTATCAATACCCAGCGTGCCAATAGTTTGGTGGTTGAAGCCATTACCAGTGGCACTATCAAAGAGTTGCAAGGCTATACTGAGCTGCAGCAGGAAGTAAAGTACGGCAAAGAAGGCAGTAGAGTGGATATTGTGTTACGTGGTGCAGGCCCAGATTGTTATGTGGAAGTAAAAAATGTGACCTGGTGGCGCGGCCATGGGCGGGGTGAATTCCCTGATGCCGTTACTGATCGTGGTCGCAAACATTTACGTGAATTGTGCGCTATGGTAGCTGCCGGTCAGCGTGCCGTGTTGTTATTCTGCGCAGCTCATACAGGTATTCAGCAGGTAGCACCGGCATGGGATAAGGACCCACGTTATGCAGAGACTTTATTGCAAGCAGTGGCTGCCGGGGTTGAGGTTTATGCTTATGGGGCTGACATCAACACTCAGGGTATGATTTTAAGCCGGGCTTTGCCGGTCGCTTTGACACGGCCAGTCCAGTAGCCAGATATTGCCCTCGCGTTCGGCAATGGCAATGCTGGTAAGTCGTTGCTGTTTACAGGGACCGGCAATACAAACTCCGGTATCTATACTAAACAGAGCCTGATGATGTTCGCAGCGCAGGTACAGGCTTTGGTCATCAAAAAAATCAGGCCCGTCACCAAGGGTTTTATGACGATGTGGGCAGCGATTGATATAAGCTCGCAGTTGGCCTTGGTGGCGGACTAAAATACCTGTTTGTTGCTGGTATTGGAACCTCAGGCTTTGATTGTCCTCTAACAGAGTGGCGGCACAGATAAGGGCTGGGTAAGTTGGCACGCTGACGTCCTGGATGTTTGATGGAGCTAGTCAACCGTGATGGTTGCAAGATTATGCTTGAGCATAACAAAAATGGAGACATAAGTGGCGAAGCAAACGCGCAAATTGAACAGATCCTGGCGCTTCTTTTGGCAACTGATAACAGTACTGGCGGTGTGTGGTTTGGTATTGTTGATATGGTTGGATGCTCAGGTGCGTCACCGTTTTGAAGGCCATCGTTGGAGTCTCCCGGCTAAAGTCTATGCCCGCCCTTTGGAATTATATTCAGGTAAACAGCTGGCTGAGGGGCAGCTAGTTTTTGAACTGCGACAGTTGGGCTATCGAGCGGTTAAAAAAGTGCGTAGGCCTGGCCAGTATCGTCTGCAAAATAACCAGCTGCAAATATATACCCGGGGCTTTCATTTTGCTGATGCCAGTGAGGTTGGCAGTCAGTTACAAGTGGTATTGCAGGCTGGGCGCGTCCTGTCTATGCGTGGAGAACAAGGTCAGGTTTTACATCTGATACGCCTCGAACCTCAGCTTATTGGTGGTATTTATCCGTCCCACAATGAGGACCGGGAGCTGGTGCAATTGGCCGATTTGCCCAGTGGTTTTATTGCCACCCTATTAGCGGTGGAAGACCGTGCCTATTATGAACATTTGGGTATATCACCCACAGGCATTGCGCGGGCCATGGTTGCCAATGTGAAGGCTGGTCGGGTGGTACAGGGTGGTAGCACCTTGACTCAGCAACTGGTAAAAAACTTTTATCTTGATGCCGAGCAGACTTTGTGGCGCAAGCTGTTGGAGGCCCCAATGGCCTTATTGCTAAATAGTCATTACAGCAAAGACGAGATTCTGGAGGTCTACCTTAATGAAGTATTTTTGGGGCAACAGGGCAAGCGTGCTATACACGGTTTTGGTTTGGCTAGCTGGTACTACTTTGGTCAGCCATTAAATGAATTGGCGTTACACCAAACAGCCTTGTTGGTTGGCATGGTTAAAGGCCCCTCTTATTATAATCCCATAAGATTTCCCGAGCGAGCCAAGCAACGTCGGAATTTGGTACTTAGCGTGTTGGCGGATTTAAATATGATCTCCAACAAGCAAATGCAGATGTTGCAGCAGCAACCCCTGCAGCTAACCAGAGTGGCTCAGTTTAGTCGGTATCCGGCATATTTGGATTTGGTACGACAGCAGTTGCAAAAAGCTTATAAAGCCAATGATCTGAGTGATCAGGGCTTACGGGTATTTACCACCATTGATCCTTGGGCTCAGCATCAGGCTGACCTGGCTATGCGAGATAGTTTTATCAACCTGACCAAGCGTTATGGTAAACAAGAAAAATTGCAGGCTGCCCTAGTGCTGTCGCAACGGGATAATGGTGAAGTACTAGCTGTAGTGGGGGACCGTGATGGGGGCTATGCTGGTCATAACTGGGCTTTGGATAGCAGTCGGCAGGTGGGTTCCCTGTTGAAGCCGGTTATTCATCTGACAGCCCTAGCCAGTGGGCGCTTCCACTTGCTTAGCCCATTAGATGATTCGCCCTTAACTATCCCGCAGGCTGATGGCAGTGTCTGGCAACCGGCCAATTACGATGGTCAGTCCCATGGCGTTGTGCCCATGTACGAAGCTCTGGTGAAATCCTACAATATTGCCAATGTGCGTCTGGGTATGAGTCTGGGCGTGGATAAGGTGTTAGAGCAGTTATCGGCGTTGGGTGCCAAGCAAGACTGGCAAGCTTACCCGAGCCGTCTATTGGGTGCTTTGGAGTTGTCACCGTTAAAGGTAAATCAGGTTTACCAGACATTGGCCAGTAACGGCTTTTATAGTCCCTTGAGTATTGTGCGCGATGTCACTCAGGCTAATGGCCAGCTATTAAGCCACTATCCCTATCAGGTGCGACAGGCAGCAGACCCGCAAGCTGCCTATATACTACAGCAGGAATTGGCTCTGGTTGGGCGTCAGGGAACCGGCCGTGGGGCCTATCGGTATGTCGCTGACAAGCAGTTGGTGGCTGGTAAAACCGGCACCACCAACGACCAGCGTGATAGCTGGTTCTCAGGTTTTAGCGGCCGTCATGTAGCTACTGTTTGGATGGGTAATGAAGATGCGTCCCCCACGCCCCTAACTGGGGCCAGTGGCGCTTTGCAGGTGTGGTCGAGGTTGATGGCTCAACTACCTTATCAGGAAGATGCTGACAACCAGCCGCCCGGGGTAGACTTTTTCCGCACTAATCCGGCCGTAGGGGTGATTATTGATGCTGATTGTGCCGGCTTGGTGCTGCCGTTTGCCAAGCTACG
The DNA here is from genome assembly GCA_030748435.1 of Gammaproteobacteria bacterium. Taxonomy (GTDB): domain Bacteria; phylum Pseudomonadota; class Gammaproteobacteria; order Pseudomonadales; family Balneatricaceae; genus Njordibacter. Next base: position 76,923 of record JASMLZ010000015.1, read on the forward strand.
ACCAGCTGCACAAACCAATTGTGGTAATTGAGAACGCCCACTAGGGAAGGTTGGCAAAATTCGTTATTGCGAGGAGCCTAGCGACGTGGCAATCTTTAAGCCGTTGGTTTTATTAGTCACAGAGTGCTTCCCAGTACTCACCATAAGGGAGGTCTAAATTTTGGGCCTTCCGGAGTGCATCAACGACAGTATAATTGGCACGTTAAGTGTTGTCCTGATGCCTTGCAGCGATATTTACCAGTGTCCCATAAAGGAATTATTTTGTGAAGCAAACCAAGCGCCATTTATGGCAACTACCGCAGTCTGTGATACCTGCCAGAAAAGTGTCGGCAATAATGCTGGTCAGTGCCTTACTAGGCGCTTGTGCGGCAGGGCCTGGGGACTTACCGATGGTGGAAGATCGGAGTTTGAGCAAATACCCCCAGCCAGTGCGGAGTGGGCCGGTCGAGATGGTTGTGACCGAACAGGAGGCGGCTGTCGTGAACAGTCCTTTGCCAGTGCCGATCCAATCACCTGGCAAGGAACCCAGTAGCCTTGACCAGAATAGTTTGGCTAAACTAAGTGTGGATGGCCATATCAGTGATGATGCTCAGACTACTTTGCCAATGGCCAAAACACCGGTGGCCACGCCTGCAATGGCGTTACCACCAGCTAGCCAACAGGTGGTTGAACAACTGCTGCTAGAAGCGGATACTGCCAAAGCCAAAGGCCAACCCGAAATAGCCATCATGAAGTTGCAGCAGGCCCAGCGTATTGCACCACAGGAACCTAAGGTGTACGCCCGGTTAGCCGCTCTTTATTTGCTGGAGGGTCAGGCATTGCGGGCTGAGCAATTGGCTCGTAAAGGACTGACACTGGTGGCCAAGCAACCGGCATATGGCGATTTTTTCTGGCGTTTGATTGCGGCTAGTCGACGTTATCAGGGTGATGCGCAAGGGGAGCAAGAAGCTTTGGCAAGGGTTAAACAATTGCCACGATGAATTGCGCTTATGATGATTGGCGTCGGTAGATGATAAATAAGGCAATAAAGACTGTGGCCTGAGCAGCATACAACACTTGTGCCATATTGAATGGCCCATAGCTGTATAGTATCCAGGCGAGGTAGAGTCCAGAAATAGCCAGAATGATGCGTTGACTGTTGTTCCAATGGTGAGTAAATAAACCTGCAGAGGTGACCAGTACAGCTATCCAAAGACCAATAATGACCAGCAGGTAGTCCGCATTGAGCCCACTGCGCCGACCTAGCTCAAACATGGCTGCCAGCCCCAGAAATATGCGTCCCCAAGTGGCCGCTTGCCACTGCCAGCCCAAACTATGGTGTAACACCACCATAGCGACTAAAGGCAGGCTGATATAGTTGACGCCATTGCTCAACATTAACATGCTGCTATGGTCGGGTGACAGGTTGAGCAGAGGTGATATAGCCACCTGCTGCAGTGCAATAAACAGGGCCGCCAAGGCGGCAGTCTTGGCGGCTGAGACATGGCTGTGCCAGCAGTTATAAGCCAGCCAAGCGAAGGCCAAACCATAGACTAGAGATAGCATTCCGGCGGCCTTTTATAGTTGCGAAAAGGCTATTTCAGCGGCTGCCAGAGTGCGTGCCAATTCATCTTCACCATGAGCGCTGGAGACAAATCCGGCTTCAAAGGCAGACGGCGCCAGATAGACTCCTTGGGCCAGCATTAAATGGAAGAAACGGCCAAATTTCTCCGCATCACAAGCCATGACATGGGTAAAACAGGTCACCTGTTTCTGGTCAGTAAAGAACAGACCAAACATGGCCCCTACCTGTGTTGTCGTAAAGGCCACATTGGCAGCCTCGGCACGCTCACGCAAGCCGGCCATTAAGCGGGCGGTATAGTCTGTTAGTTGCTCGTAAAAACCGGGTTGACTGATTGCTTCCAGCATGACGATGCCCGCACTCATGGCCACTGGGTTACCAGATAGAGTGCCAGCTTGATAAACCGGGCCGAGTGGTGCCAGCTGGTGCATCACTTCCGCCCTGCCACCAAAGGCAGCTACCGGCATGCCACCACCAATGACCTTGCCCAAAGTGGTCAGGTCCGGGGTAACGCCATAATGACCTTGGGCGCAATGCAAGCCCACCCGAAAGCCGGTCATGACCTCATCAATAATCAGCAGTGCGCCGTGGGCATCGCAAATATCACGCAACCCTTGCAGAAAACCGTCTTGGGGAGGTATACAATTCATATTACCTGCTACTGGTTCTACAATAATGCAGGCAATGTCACTACCCGCTTCCGCAAAGGTGGTTTTAACACTGTCAAGATCGTTATAGGTTAGGGTCAGTGTATGCTCTGCCAGACTGCTTGGTACGCCTGGTGAACTGGGTACGCCCAGAGTCAGAGCGCCGGATCCGGCCTTCACTAATAGGGAGTCAGAGTGGCCGTGGTAGCAACCTTCAAATTTAACAATCTTGTCGCGGCCGGTAAAACCACGTGCCAGACGGATAGCACTCATGGTAGCTTCAGTACCAGAACTAACCATACGTACCATATCCATCCCTGGTAACAGCTCACACAGCCTGTTAGCCATGGCGGTTTCCACTTGGGTGGGTGCCCCAAAGCCGAGACCATTTTGGATGCTGCTACTGACAGCATCCACAACCGCTGGATGGGCATGGCCCAGGATCATCGGACCCCATGAGCCAACATAATCTATATAGCGTCGGTCATCTTCATCAATCAGCCAGGCGCCCTCACCGCGCTTAAAGAACAAAGGGGTGCCACCGACACCTTTAAATGCCCGCACTGGCGAATTAACGCCACCGGGAATATGTTCTTGAGCGGCTTGGAAAAGTTGTTCTGAGCGAGGGGTAAAGGTAGACATGGGGCCTCTGGAGCAGCGAAGTTAGCAATTAATATAGGGCGCTATTATCCACATAAAGCAATGGCTGGGCCAGTTAAGTTTGCTGACCAGTCTCACTAAACCTTGCAATATAAGGTTGCTGATAGGTTACTTCACACGCATCAAGCTGTTAATAGTCGTAGCGGGCAGAACACCAATTACCTGATCATCCAGATCGGTAATTAGCAGATAGTCATAATGACGTTTATGGTATAACCCCCAGGCCTCTTTTAAGGTTGCTCGTGAGGAACAGAAACCAAAATGACAAGGCGGTGCAGTGCTGGCTTGCTGGATACTGTCCTGTAGCTTGTCCAGAGCAATGTGCTGGCTGGGTAATACATTGACAATTTGATCATCGGCGTACACTAATAACCATTCTTTGCCTTGTTCTATGGTGAGGGCTGCACCATTGGTATCGTCGTCACTGTGGTGGGCAATCTGCTTGTTCATTAGGCTCACAACACCTCTTTGGGCCAGCAACTGATTGACAGGGTTGGCCTGAAACACTACGCCCTGTTTACGCAGTACTTCAATAAATGTCGAGTCTTGTTTAAAGATATAGCGGCAGGTGATATTGGCGATAACGACTGTGGCCATGCCAGGTAAAATAATATCTGGATTGTGGGTCAATTCCAGTAAGGCCACCAGCCCAGCCAGTGGTGCCTGTAGCACCGCACTCATCATGGCCCCCATGCCCAGCATGGCGTAGAAACCTGGTGCGGATATTGGGCCTGTGATCAGCTGTTGGCTGATCAGTCCCAGTGCCCCGCCGGCACTGGCCCCTATCAGTAAAGTTGGACCAATTAAACCAATAGGCATGCCTAGGCCCACGCTGATTGCGGTGGCCAGAAGTTTGGCCAGTGCCAACATGAGCAATAGTTGGATGGCATATTGGCCTTCAATGGCAGCCAGTATACTGTCCGTTCCCATGCCCATGATTTGTGGTACTTGAGTGGCCAGCAGACCGGTAACGACACCGGCGCCAAGCATCCGTAACATGACCGGCTTATGAGCCAGACGTAAGCTAGAGGTGACGACTTTGGTAAACAGTGCAGCCAGGGCACCAAGAACGACACCGTATAATAAAATAAGTGGCAATTCCTGTAGGCTGACGAAGTCGATAGCGGGGGCCATAAAGGCCATTTCCGCACCATATAAGCTGTTGTGTACCAAAGTGGCTGTAACGGCGGCAATGATGATAGGTGTAAAGCCGATAATGGTGTACTCCAGCATCACCACTTCCATAGCAAAAATAACACCTGCCATGGGTGTATTGAATGATGCAGCAATAGCGCCTGCGGTGCCACAGCCAATCAACATGCGGATACTATTGTCGGGTAAATGCCAATAGCGTCCAAGCTGTGAACTAATGGCGGCTCCCAAATGTACGGCTGGGCCTTCGCGTCCAGCAGACTGGCCGCTAATAATAGCCAAGGCACCACCGACAAATTGCACCAGCGTATTTTTGAATGGCATATAACCTTTGTGGTTTACCATACGAATCATAACGTGGGTAACACCGGTTTGACGGGCAGGGGCCTTAAACAACATTAACCACCCTCCCAGTAGCGCGCCACCTATGATAGGCAATAACAGGTGCCATATGGGAGGTAAGCTCTCAAAGCCCTCTGCGGTGCCAGCAGGCAACCAGTGGGCCAGTGGTAATTCAAATAAACTGCGAAAGGCAATAATTATCAAAGCGGCAGCCACACCAGCTATCAGACCCAGTAAACTCATTTGTGGCAAAGCATCTGTATAAGCCAGTCGATGCCGAAAATACTGAGGTGAAAACAGGCGTTGAGCGAGATTGTTGTTGGTTTTTTTGGCCATGTGGCGCCTTTTTATACTGCGCGGAACGATAAGTGTCTAAGAATAACTGAATTACTGGGCATCAGACAAATACTGCATTAGAATTAAGCCTTTGAAAATGTGGCCGTTTGGCCTTGGTCATTTTAGCTGTTAGGTGGGGAAAGTGAAAAAAGTCGCGATCGTTGGTGGTACGGGATATACCGGAGTAGAGCTGTTACGCATACTAGCGCGTCATCCCGAGGTGAAAGTTAGTGCCATTACTTCGCGCTCGGAAGCTGGGCGTCAGGTGTCTGATATTTATCCCAGTTTGCGTGGTGAGTTCGATTTGGCTTTTAGTGAGCCAAACAACGAGATCTTGTCGCAGGCTGATCTGGTGTTTTTCGCGACTCCCAATGGCGTGGCCATGCAGCAAGCAAGGGTCTTGCTGGATGCTGGTACCAAGGTGGTTGATTTGGCCGCTGATTTTCGTCTGCAGGATATCGATGTATGGTCACATTGGTATGGCATGGAGCATGCCTGTGCTGATCTGGTGGAAGAAGCCGTTTATGGATTGCCAGAAGTCAATAGACAGGCGATCACCAAGGCTCGTCTGGTGGCTAACCCCGGTTGCTATCCAACTGCGGTGCAGATTGGTTTATTGCCTTTGCTCGAACAGGGTTTAATTAATAGGCAGCATATTATTGCCGACTGTAAGTCAGGAGTTAGTGGTGCGGGTCGCGGTGCAGCAGTAGGAAGCCTGTTATGTGAAGCCGGAGACAGCTTTAAGGCATACGGGGTAGCAGGGCACCGTCATTTACCGGAAATTAAGGAGCGTTTGGCAATTGCTTCTGGTGCCCCGATTGGTTTGACCTTTGTGCCCCACTTAACACCAATGATTCGTGGCATACACGCGACCATTTATGCCCAGGCGCAGGATGCCATTGATTTGCATAGTTTGCAGGCCGCCTATGAAGCCCGTTATGCCAACCATGGTTTTGTTGATGTGATGCCTTTGGGAAGTCATCCAGAAACTCGCAGTGTTCGTGGTTCCAATATTTGTCGTGTAGCGCTACACCAACCTCAGGGAGAGGATACCCTGGTGATTCTGTCGGCTATAGATAATTTGGTAAAAGGTGCAGCAGGGCAAGCAGTACATAATATGAATTTGATGCTGGGCTTGGCTGAAAATGCGGGGTTGGATATTATGCCCCTGTCCCCATAAAGTAGATCTGAATAGTCAATGATGGTGTGTAGTTAGTGCTCACCGAGTAGGCAGCTGTGTTTTTTGCAATACCTGCAGGTGTAACAGGTCTTCTCTGATATAATACTTGATTGATTTACTGGGTTAAGGCGATAATTACGCCAAATATTAGCAGGTAGTTGAATGAAAATGGAAACCTTTGATCCGCGAGCTTCCTCTGATGAAGCTATGCATTTTACCGATGCCGCTGCTGCTAAGGTACAAAAGCTTTTGCAAGAGGAAGAAAACCCCGCCTTATGTCTGCGTGTGTATGTGACGGGTGGGGGCTGCTCGGGCTTTTCGTATGGCTTTACTTTCGATGATAAAGTAGCCGAAGATGACACGCGTATTCAAAATCATGGTGTTTCAATGCTAGTGGACGCCATGTCCATTCAGTATTTGATGGGTGGCACTGTGGACTATAAAGAAAGTCTGCAAGGGTCGCAATTTACGGTGCATAACCCTAATGCCACGACAACCTGTGGTTGTGGCTCCAGTTTTTCTATCTAGTCGCCTAAGGTGTGCCTAGCTGATAGGCTTGCAATTGTGCTAGCAGGTCTTGTGCTCGAGGAGCAAAGCTCTGCATTTGTTTTTTGTTAAGCGGTTGTACGTTAGGAAACTTTACCTTTAAGGGGTTCTTGTGTACACCGGAGACACGGAATTCGTAATGCAAGTGTGGGCCAGTGGCAGTGCCGGAGCTGCCAATATAGCCGATAACTTGGCCTTGTTTTACCCGCGAGCCCTTCTTCACCTTGCTATGGTATTTGGACATATGGGCATACAGTGTTGTATAGATGCCTGCATGCTGAATAATAACAGTACGACCATAGCCCCCTTTTGTGCCCCTCCAAATGACTTTGCCGTCGCCAGAAGCTTTGATCGGGGTGCCTGTTGCGGCGGCGTAATCAACGCCTCGGTGAGGGCGGACAATATTTAATATTGGGTGTTTGCGGCTGAGGTTGTATTTCGAACTAATGCGAAAGAAATCCACTGGGCTGCGCAAGAAAGCTTTGCGCATACTGTAGCCCTTGTCATTGTAATAATTGCCATCGGTATGGCGAATGGCGTTGAAAATACGGTTCTGATTAACAAACTGGGCGGCTAATATCTGCCCCTCACCAAATGGCTTATCATCCAAAAATTTTGTTTCGTAGAGCACGGCAAAGCTATCGCCGGCACGAATATCCAGTGCAAAATCAATATCCCAGCCAAAAATATTGGCCAGTTCCATCAGTTTTTTCTGTGACAAGCCAGCTTTTTGGCCATCGACAAAGAGCGAGTTTTGAATCGTGCTTTTAGCAAATTCGTGACGCACTTCTGGTTCGCGTTGCATCTTCTCAATGTTATAACCACCATCACTATTGCGGACGATAAGATCCTGATGCAACGGGTCCTTGATATGTAATATCTTTTCAATACGCCCCTGATTGATAACAAAATTTAAGCGTTGTCCCGGCATTAGTTTGGTTAGAGCTCTCGACTGTTTAGTGGCTTTGCTAATTCGATAAACATCCTGGGGGGTTAACCCTATGCGTCGAAAGATGGTAGTTAAGTTGTCTCCTGATTTAACCGCAACGGACTGCCAGGCTTCTTCTATAATTGGTTCTTCCGGGGGTAAAGGAGTGCTAGAGGGGGCGGGCGCCGTTTGTTGTTGCTGCTCTGTTTCTGGAGACAGTTCAATAGGCACGTCAATAATGACAGGGCTGTCAGTGGGTGTGGGCTCATCGTCGCTGAGCATTAACAGGAATGCCATGGCCACAGCAATAGCACTGACAATAATTAGGTGTAGCTTTGGAAACGACTTTTTCACAGTTGATAAGGGGGCCGGCTGTAATTTATTGAAATGTTTATGACCAGACAAAGAAGCATGAGTTCCTGTAGCCTTGGTTTATAATTGTGCTTTCCTGACTGGTGCAGCTCAGCCAGCGCATTGTAGCATGTCCTCAGCCTGAGAACAGGGTTATAAGTGGCAACAATGTCAATAAGTATTGAGTTCTTGAGGAGATTGTATTTCATCGGTGCACTAAAGCAGTTAAAATGGGCGCCCTTTTTTAATTCACCCAACAACAAGTGGATGCTATGAGTGCAGTTGACACCAATTTGCTAGCCGACCTGGAAATGCGCGGCCTGATTAACCAGATGACTTCGCCGGAAGATCTGGTACAACATCTGCGTGAGCCGCGTACCTTGTATTGTGGTTTTGATCCTACTGCCGATAGTTTGCATATTGGCAGCTTGGTACCCCTGCTGGTGTTAAAGCGTTTTCAGCAAGCTGGCCATAAACCTTTGGCGCTGGTTGGTGGGGCTACTGGTATGATCGGAGACCCCAGCTTTAAGGCGCAAGAGCGTAAGTTGAATGACGAAGCAACTATTAATGGCTGGGTAGAAAAATTAAAACATCAGGTTAGTGCCTTTATTGAATTTAGCGATCAAGCTAATAGTGCTGCAGTGGTTAACAACTACGACTGGACTCATAATGTTGATGTGCTCACCTTTTTGCGTGATATAGGTAAGCATTTTTCCGTTAATCAGATGATTCAAAAGGAATCAGTTAAGCAGCGCATTGAGCGTGAAGGTGATGGCATATCATTTACTGAATTCACTTATATGATTTTGCAGTCCTATGATTTTTCTGAGCTGTACAATCAATATGCCTGTACCTTACAGATTGGTGGCAGTGATCAATGGGGTAACATTACTGGTGGCACTGAGTTGACGCGGCGTCGTTATCAGGGTCAGGTATTTGGTTTGACTTTGCCGTTGGTTACTAAGGCGGACGGTACCAAATTTGGTAAGACAGAGTCAGGTACGATCTGGCTGGACGCGAAAAAAACTTCCCAGTACGCATTCTACCAATTCTGGATTAATACAGCGGATGCTGATGTGTACAAGTTTCTGCGCTACTTTACCTTTTTGGGTGAAGCAGACATGGTTGCCATTGAAGAACGTGATAAAGAGGCACAAGGCCGTCCTGAAGCGCAAGGTATCTTGGCTCGTGAAGTGACGCGTTTAGTACATGGTGAAGAGGGTCTGCAAGCTGCACTGCGTATTAGTGAGGCATTGTTCTCTGGTAATTTACAGCACTTGACTGCTGCTGATTTGGAGCAGCTATATCAGGATGGAATGCCCGCTAGTGCAACTGGTGCCGAACAACTTACTCTGGTCGAGGCTTTGGTGACATCCGGTTTGGCTAAATCCAACAAGATGGCGCGCGAGTTTGTCGGCAATAATGCCGTTAGTGTTAATGGAGAAAAATGTACACAAGTTGACACCCTATTGTCCGCAGCAACAGGTCTGCATGGGCGCTACCATATATTAAAGCGCGGTAAGAAGTTGTTTCATCTTTTGCGCTGGTAATATCAAGTAACTGGAAAGGGTCTGCATGCAGACCCTTTTTGATGTTTTTATCGGTAAAAACACACTTTTCTGCAACAAGTCTGTTGACAGTTTTTGAAAGTCTTATATAATGCGCGTCCCTGGTTAAGGCAGGCGTCAAGATAGTTTATATAGACGCTTCTAAATCAAGGCCTTAGACGAATTTAAACAATTTTTCTAAGGGCGAAAAAGTTGATAACAAATTCATTTTTTTGCTTGACGCGTAACCATGCATCTGTATAATACGCGTCCTCGGTTGAGGCAACGCCCAAGGGCAAAGCAACAACCCCGCTCTTTAACAAGATAATCAAGTAATTCGTGTGGGCGTTTGTTGGATTGGCAATAAGACCTAATTTCGGTTAGGCAACGATCAAACAGACGACTCGTGAATTCATTTATGTACATACGAACGTAAATAGGTTTACAACAGGTTTGTTTGAGCAAAAAATTAGATAAGCAGGCTTCTTTGGAAGCATGTCTTATCAAACATTTTTAAACTGAAGAGTTTGATCATGGCTCAGATTGAACGCTGGCGGCAGGCCTAACACATGCAAGTCGAACGGTAACAGAACTAGCTTGCTAGTTGCTGACGAGTGGCGGACGGGTGAGTAACGCGTAGGAATCTACCAGGTAGTGGGGGACAACAGTTGGAAACGACTGCTAATACCGCATACGCCCTAAGGGGGAAAGGAGGGGATCTTCGGACCTTTCGCTATCTGATGAGCCTGCGTGAGATTAGCTAGTTGGTGGGGTAATGGCTCACCAAGGCGACGATCTCTAGCTGGTCTGAGAGGATGATCAGCCACACTGGGACTGAGACACGGCCCAGACTCCTACGGGAGGCAGCAGTGGGGAATATTGCACAATGGGGGAAACCCTGATGCAGCCATGCCGCGTGTGTGAAGAAGGCCTTCGGGTTGTAAAGCACTTTCAGTTGTGAGGAAAGGTGTGTGGTTAATACCCGCATACTGTGACGTTAGCAACAGAAGAAGCACCGGCTAACTCCGTGCCAGCAGCCGCGGTAATACGGAGGGTGCGAGCGTTAATCGGAATTACTGGGCGTAAAGCGCGCGTAGGTGGTTTGTTAAGTGGGATGTGAAAGCCCCGGGCTCAACCTGGGAATAGCACCCCAAACTGACAGACTAGAGTACAATAGAGGGGTGTGGAATTTCCTGTGTAGCGGTGAAATGCGTAGATATAGGAAGGAACACCAGTGGCGAAGGCGACACCCTGGATTGATACTGACACTGAGGTGCGAAAGCGTGGGGAGCAAACAGGATTAGATACCCTGGTAGTCCACGCCGTAAACGATGTCTACTAGCCGTTGGGGGGCTTGTCCCTTTAGTGGCGCAGCTAACGCGATAAGTAGACCGCCTGGGGAGTACGGTCGCAAGATTAAAACTCAAATGAATTGACGGGGGCCCGCACAAGCGGTGGAGCATGTGGTTTAATTCGAAGCAACGCGAAAAACCTTACCTGGTCTTGACATCCTGCGAACACTTTAGAGATAGAGTGGTGCCTTCGGGAGCGCAGTGACAGGTGCTGCATGGCTGTCGTCAGCTCGTGTTGTGAAATGTTGGGTTAAGTCCCGTAACGAGCGCAACCCTTGTCCTTATTTGCCAGCACGTAATGGTGGGAACTCTAAGGAGACTGCCGGTGACAAACCGGAGGAAGGTGGGGACGACGTCAAGTCATCATGGCCCTTACGACCAGGGCTACACACGTGCTACAATGGGGCGTACAGAGGGTTGCGAAGCTGCGAAGTGGAGCTAATCCCAGAAAACGTCTCGTAGTCCGGATTGGAGTCTGCAACTCGACTCCATGAAGTCGGAATCGCTAGTAATCGCGAATCAGCATGTCGCGGTGAATACGTTCCCGGGCCTTGTACACACCGCCCGTCACACCATGGGAGTGGGTTGCTCCAGAAGTAGCTAGTCTAACTGTTTACAGGGGACGGTTACCACGGAGTGATTCATGACTGGGGTGAAGTCGTAACAAGGTAGCCCTAGGGGAACCTGGGGCTGGATCACCTCCTTAAACGCAAGCCATCTGGCAAGCGCTCACAACGAATTACTTG
>JASMLZ010000016.1 GCA_030748435.1 Gammaproteobacteria bacterium
ATGGCAGGGAAATATACATGATCCAATTTGCGCGTCAATTTGTGCATATCGTTGACACGGTGAATCGTCGCCTGGGTCGCCTGATAATGTACGGTATATTTATTATGGTGGTGATTTTATTGTGGTCTTCCATCTCCAAAACATTTTTTCTGCCTTCCCTGTGGACACTTGAACTGGCACAGTTCGCCATGGTGGCCTACTATATTCTGGGCGGGCCATACTCCATACAAATGGGGGCCAATGTGCGTATGGATCTGTTTTACTCCCAATGGAGCACTCGCACCAAGGCTCAGGTCGATGCCATCACTGTGTTGTTCCTGATATTTTATCTTGGGGTTATGTTGTATGGCGGCTGGGACAGCACCAGCTACGCGTTGCAATATAACGAGCGTAGCCCTACGGCCTGGCGACCTTATCTTTGGCCTATCAAACTCACCATGTGTGTCGGTATTTTGCTGATGTTGCTGCAGTCCATATCAGAACTGATTAAGGATATAGCAACCATTAAGGGAGTGAAGCTCTAATGCCACATGAATTAATTGCCATATTGATGTTTTCTTCCATGCTGCTCATGCTATTTACCGGGCAACGTATGTTTGCAGCTATTGGCGCTGTAGCAGCACTGGCGGCAATTACCTTGTGGGGCGTAGGCGGATCAGATATTCCATTTTCATCGGCTATCAAACTGATGAAATGGTACCCGTTACTAACCCTGCCAATGTTTATATTTATGGGCTATATACTTTCAGAATCAAAAATTGCCGATGATCTTTATCAAATGTTTCATGTCTGGATGGGGCCGATTAACGGTGGTTTGGCGATTGGCACTATTGGCCTGATGGTTCTGGTATCGGCCATGAATGGTCTGTCCGTAGCTGGTATGGCGATTGGTGCTACTATCGCACTACCTGAACTATTGCGCCGAGGATATGATAAGCAAATGGTGACGGGGGTTATTCAGGCTGGCTCCTCATTGGGAATTTTGGTACCGCCTTCTGTAGTGCTGGTACTGTATGCCATGATTGCCCGTCAGCCAGTCGGCCAACTTTGGTTAGCCGGTGTGGTGCCGGGCCTGATGATGGCTGCCATGTTTATTATCTATATTGCCATACGCTGTAAACTCAACCCTTCCCTAGGACCCGCCCTGCCGTTAGCAGAGCGCACAGTGCCGTTACCTGAGAAGCTGCGTTTGTTACGCGCAGGGCTGCTGCCCGTAGGTATTTTTGCGGCCATGATGGTGCCTTTTGTTAATGGCTGGACCTCACTGGTGGAAAGCTCGGCTATTGGCGCCATGACGGCTTTGCTTGCAGCCATCCTCAAGGGACGTATGTCCAGGCTGGTATTGGAAGTTACCGTACGCAAAACCCTAGCCATTTCATGCATGTTTATGTGGATTATTCTAGCAGCTCTGGCCTTTGGTGCAGTATTTGATGGTTTGGGTGCCGTAAAAGCCATTGACCAGTTGTTTACTGAACAGCTCGGCCTGACCCCATGGGTGGTACTGGTACTGATGCAGCTATCATTTCTGATCATGGGAACCTTCCTTGATGACACCGCCATGCTGGTGATTGTGGCGCCCTTGTTTGTCCCTCTGGTAGCGGCCCTTGGCTTTGATCTAATCTGGTATGGCGTACTCTATACCATTACTACCCAGATCGCCTATATGACACCACCCTTTGGCTATAATCTCTTTTTGATGCGAGCCATGGCCCCACCGGAAATCACCATGATGGATATTTATCGCTCCATACTACCCTTTGTTGTCATTATGCTACTGGCATTAGCGGTAATTATGAAATTCCCCCAAATTGCTTTGTGGCTACCAGATTATGTTTACCATAAATAAGGTGACTGCAGGTAGTTCAATCATTGTCCAAAATATGGACTAATTTAGGAATAAAGGAGAATAACAATGACAAGTAGACGTAATTTTATTAAAACAGCAGGCGCTGGCGCCTTGGGAGCCACCATAGTCGGTGCCCCGGCAATAGCCAGTTCGAAAATCAAATGGCGCATGCAAACCTATGCCGGATCGGCACTGGCTGAACATGTTATCAAACCCGCTATTGATGCCTTTAACCGCGTGGCCGGTGACGAGATGGAAATCGAGTTATACTATGCCGACCAACTGGTACCCACTGGGGAACTGTTTAGGGCTATGCAAAAGGGCACCATTGACGCCGTTCAGTCTGATGATGACAGTATGGCTTCGCCAACGGAGGTCACTGTATTTGGTGGCTATTTCCCCTTCGCCAGCCGTTACTCACTGGATGTGCCTGTACTGTTTAATCAATACGGCCTAAATGAAATCTGGGATGAGGAATACGCTAAGGTTGGTGTCAAACACCTATCTGCAGGGGCTTGGGATCCATGCCACTTTGCCACCAAAGAGCCTATCCATAGTCTGGCTGATCTTAAGGGCAAACGGGTATTTACCTTCCCAACAGCTGGCCGCTTTCTAACCCAATTTGGCGTTGTCCCTGTGACCTTGCCGTGGGAGGATATTGAAGTTGCGGTACAAACTGGTGAGTTGGATGGTATTGCCTGGTCTGGCATCACCGAGGACTACACTGTTGGCTGGGCTGATGTGACCAATTATTTCCTGACCAATAATATTTCCGGTGCGTGGGCGGGTTCCTTCTTTGCCAATATGGATCGCTATAATGAGTTGCCAGAACATCTTAAGCAATTATTGAAGCTGGCCATGGATAGCTCTCATTACTATCGACAGTGGTGGTATTGGGGTGGCGAAGCCTCATTACGTGTCAATGGTCCAAAAATGCAGTTAACCACCATTCCAGATGAAGAATGGAGTACTGTAGAAAATGCCGCGATGCAGTTCTGGGATGAAATTGCTGCAGAAAGTGAAACCAAGGCTAAAGTTGTTAATATACTTAAACGATACAATGCCGATATGGTTAAAGCTGGCCGGCCTTATCGTTACGGATAATGCCTTGCTGAAGTGCAGGATGCGCGAAAGCGCATCCTGCCAACAATATAGCGTTACTAAGCGCTTTGTACAAAGGTCTCTTACTGGAAAACATAATGACAACAGCACTCACACTTGATGCCTTAAAACTATTGGTAGCAGATGGCACTGTAGACACAGTATTGGTGTGTCTGGTAGATATGCAGGGCCGCCTTGCGGGCAAGCGCTTTCATGGACAAAATTTTATCGACCACGCCTGGCAGGAAACACATTGTTGTAACTACTTGCTAGCCACAGATTTGGATATGGCAACCCCCGATGGGTATGCATCAACCAGTTGGGAAGGCGGTTATGGTGACTATATTATGCAGCCGGACCTAAGCACCCTGCGTATGGTGCCATGGTTGCCAGGCACTGCCATGGTGTTATGTGACGTAATTGACCATCATACCCATATGGCGGTACCCCATTCACCCCGTGCAATGCTTAAAAAACAGATTGACCGGCTAACCGAGTTAGGCTTTAGTGCCAGCATGGCCACAGAACTGGAATTTTTCCTGTTTCAGCATAGCTTTGATGAGATCCGTCAGCAGGGCTACCATAATCTACAACCTATCAGTGGTTACAATGAAGATTACCACATCTTCCAAACCAGCAAGGAAGAGCATGTAATGCGACCATTGCGTAACCACTTGTTTGCTGCCGGCTTACCTATCGAAAACTCCAAAGGTGAAGCGGCAGCGGGTCAGGAAGAACTCAATATTCGCTATACTGACCCCATGCACTGTGGTGATTATCACACTATCGCCAAGCATGCAGCGAAGGAAATTGCATGGCAACAGGGCCACGCTGTGTCATTTTTGGCCAAATGGCATGTTAACGAAACAGGTAGTTCGTCCCATATCCATCAATCCCTCTGGCATCTGGACGGGAGCAGCGCATTTTATGAACCAGATGCTGAACTGGGTATGTCGTCTATCATGGGCCATTATCTGGCTGGCTTAATCAAGTATGCCCCCGACTATACTTATTTTCTGGCCCCTTATATCAACAGCTACAAGCGGTTTGCCAAGGGCACTTT
>JASMLZ010000017.1 GCA_030748435.1 Gammaproteobacteria bacterium
TGCTTGTGAGCTGCCTGACGGTGTAGAAATGGTAATGCCGGGTGACAACGTACAGATGACTGTTGAGTTGATTTGCCCGATTGCTATGGATGAAGGTCTGCGTTTCGCGATTCGTGAAGGTGGCCGTACCGTAGGTGCTGGTGTAGTAGCCAAGATTCTCGCTTAATTGCTAATCCAGTGCTGCCTGGCAGCACTTAAAAAGGCCGCTCCGGTTTGACTGGTAGCGGCTTTTTTTTGTGCCTGTTGTACCTGTTTGTTAGCTAGTAAGGTAATGCGATTATGCTAAAATTCTCCACTTTTATACAAGTCACTGCAGAAGGAGAAAGTAAATGAGTTTTGCGTCGATTCAATCGCGTTTGTTTAAGCTGCGAGCCAATAAACTGTTTGAACTGTCGGTAGTAGCGGTGATATTGCTTTCGGCTTTAGTGATTGGTGCTAAGACCTACGCTATCCCGCCTAATGTGATGGTGTTGATTGGTTGGCTGGATGTGGCTATCACTTTGTTTTTCCTATTGGAAATCAGCTTGCGGTTTTTTGGGGAAGCCAATAAATCACGCTTTTTTCATAACCCCTGGAACCTATTTGACACTATTATCGTCATAGTGAGTCTGATACCTGTTGAAGATAGTGAGTTGGCATTAATAGGCCGTTTGATCCGCATTTTCAGAGTGTTGCGCATGGTTTCTATTGTGCCGGAATTGCGTTTGTTGCTGAACTCGTTGCTTAAGGCCTTGCCCCAATTGGGTTATGTGATCCTGTTGATGTTTATTATCTTCTATATATATGCCGCAGTAGGTGCGTCTTTTTTCGCCAATATTAACCCTTCATTGTGGCAGGATATCTCCATATCCATGTTGACCCTGTTTAGGGTGATGACCTTTGAGGACTGGACTGATGTGATGTATGAGGTAATGGAAGTGTATGGCTTTGCTTGGATCTATTTCTTAAGCTTTATATTTCTGACCACCTTTGCATTTTTGAATATGGTGATTGGTATTGTGGTCAATGTTATGGAGAACGAGCATAGTAAAGAACGCGAAGCGCAAGCTATTGCCAATGGTGATATGACTTTGGGTGATCTTCAGCAAGAACTGGTGGAGATTAAGTTACTGCTTAAGCAGCGATAGGTAGAGACAAAAAAAGCCCGCTAACTTTTAACAGTTAGCGGGCTTTTTATGAGTTGGCTAATTTACTTAGCCGCTTTCTTTTCTTTTTCTTCCTCAATAACCTGGTCGGCAACATTCTGCGGACATGGCATATAGTGGGAGAATTCCATGGAGAATTGACCGCGGCCAGAGGTAATGGTGCGCAGGTGGCCAATGTAACCAAACATTTCTGACAGAGGTACATCGGCTTTGATGCGCACGCCAGTCACGCCGGCTTCCTGATCTTTGATCATGCCGCGGCGACGGTTCAAATCACCAATCACATCACCAACATGATCGTCTGGAGTAAATACGTCAACCTTCATGATGGGTTCCAGCAGCTGTGGGCCAGCTTTGGGCATGGACTGACGGTAAGCGCCTCTGGCGGCGATTTCAAAGGCCACGGCAGAGGAGTCAACGGCGTGGTAACCACCGTCGAACAGTTCGATTTCCACATCCAGCAGTGGGAAGCCAGCCAGAGGGCCTTCTTCCATCATGCTCTTAAAGCCTTTTTCGATAGCTGGGAAGAATTCCTTGGGCACATTGCCGCCGACTACAGAAGAGGTGAACTGGAAACCGGATCCGGTTTCGCCTGGCTTGATGCGGTAGTCAATCTTACCAAACTGACCGGAACCACCAGATTGTTTCTTATGGGTATAGCTGTCTTCCAGAGGCATGGTGATGGTTTCACGGTAGGCAACCTGTGGTTGTCCTACTAGTAGCTCAACGCCATAAGTACGCTTCAGAATGTCGACCTTGATATCAAGGTGTAGCTCACCCATGCCTTTAAGAATGGTTTCACCGGAATCTTCGTCTGTTTCAACCACAAAAGAAGGATCTTCTGCTACCATCTTACCGATAGCGATGCCCATCTTCTCAGTGGAGCCTTTGTCCTTGGGCGATACAGCAATAGAAATTACTGGCTCAGGGAAAATCATGGGTTCCAAAGTACAAGCATGCTTGGGATCACACAGGGTGTGACCAGTCTGTACGTTCTTCATGCCGACCACAGCGATAATATCGCCAGCCTGGGCAGAAGATAGTTCAGTACGCTCGTCGGCGTGCATTTCTACCATGCGGCCAATACGTTCTGTTTTACCGGTGTAGGAGTTAAGGATGGTGTCACCCTTGTTGAGCACGCCGGAGTAGATACGGATAAAGGTCAGGGCGCCAAAGCGGTCGTCCATGATCTTAAATGCCAAAGCGCGCAGTGGTTCATCGGCAGATACGGTAGCGACTTCGCCAGTAGGCTCGCCGGTTTCTGCGTCAGTCAAAGGCTGAGCGTCCACTTCAGTGGGGCTTGGCAGGTAGTCGATAACGGCGTCCAGTACCAGTTGTACACCCTTGTTCTTAAAGGCAGAGCCACAATAGGTAGGGAAGAAGTCCAGAGCAATGGTGCCTTTACGGATGCAGCGCTTGATATCTTCCATGGAAGGCTCTTCACCATCCATATAAGCCATCATCAGATCGTCGTCCTGTTCTACGGCGGTTTCAATCAGCTTTTCGTGGTATTCATCAACCTGATCTACCATGTCGGCAGGGATATCAACAATTTCGAAGTTTTCTGGCAGACCTGAGTCATCCCATACAAAAGCGGTCTTGGACAGAATGTCCACCACGCCCACAAAGCCATCTTCACGGCCAATAGGCAATGTCATGACCAGTGGGTTGGCGCCCAGAACCTTATCAACTTGACCAACAACACGCAGGAAGTCGGCGCCAATACGGTCCAGCTTGTTAACGAAGATGATACGCGCAACTTCGGATTCGTTGGCATAGCGCCAGTTGGTTTCGGACTGAGGCTCAACCCCGCCGGAACCACAGAATACACCTACACCACCATCTAGCACTTTCAAAGAACGATATACTTCTACGGTGAAGTCAACGTGTCCTGGGGTGTCGATGATGTTCATGCGATGGTCTTTCCAGAAACAGGTTGTAGCTGCAGACTGGATAGTAATACCGCGTTCTGCTTCCTGTTCCATAAAGTCGGTAGTGGATTCACCATCGTGAACCTCGCCAGTTTTATGAATCTTGCCAGTCAGCTTGAGAATGCGTTCGGTAGTGGTGGTCTTACCCGCGTCAACGTGGGCGAAGATACCTATATTTCGATAGTGGGATAGATCAGCCATTTCAGTACTCGGTTATCTGCTTAAATAAAGTGCTTAAAAAAGTCGCGCGAATTATACAGTAAATATCGACCAAGATCGAACATAAAATAACGGCAGTGATATTTTTGTTGGTTGACGATGGTTTGGGGTTTATTTTGGGTGGTGTATTGTTTAAGTGAAATGGGCTTGCGTTGTAAATTTATATTCCGTATAATTTCGTACCCTTTTAAATCGGGCTGGCTCTTTATTGCTTGCAACTAGGTATTTATGCCTCTTTGTATGTAGGTGTTTTCACCTAGATCTGGTCTGTTTTTAAGGGCTGGATTAAACCCGTTTTTTATAAAGGTTATGGTAATGCAGAACCAAAAAATCCGTATTCGGTTGAAGGCTTTTGATCATCGTCTGATCGATTCTTCTACGTTGGAAATCGTTGATACTGCCAAGCGTACTGGTGCTCAGGTTCGTGGTCCTATTCCACTGCCTACGCGCAAAGAGCGTTACACAGTTCTGATCTCTCCGCACGTCAATAAAGACGCGCGTGATCAATACGAAATCCGCACCCATAAGCGTGTCCTGGACATCGTAGACCCTACAGAAAAAACTGTAGATGCTCTGATGAAGTTGGACCTAGCTGCGGGCGTAGATGTACAGATCAGTCTAGGTTAATTCCAAACTGGATCTATTTTGTTGCCGTAAGGCAGGCGGGGTACCGCTAGAAACATACTTTATTAATTTTAGTGTAATGTCGTGTAACGGCAACCGTAGAGGGTAAGCAGTCCCGTGCGCAACTGGCTATTTGAGGTAATACAATGACTATTGGATTAGTCGGACGGAAGGCGGGGATGACCCGTGTATTCACCGAAGAAGGTGTTTCCGTGCCAGTCACCGTCATCGAGGTTGAACCAAACCGTGTGACTCAGGTGAAGTCTACTGACACTGATGGCTATACAGCTATTCAGGTTACTGTTGGTGAGCGTCGCGCTTCTCGAGTTAACAAGGCAGCCGCAGGTCACTTTGCCAAGGCAAATACTGAAGCAGGTCGTGGTTTGTGGGAATTCCGTAACGTTGATGGCGAAGAAGTCTCCGTTGGCGATCAACTGTCTGTCGAGCGTTTTGCTGCTGGTCAGAAGGTTGATGTTACAGGCCAATCTAAGGGTAAAGGCTTTCAGGGTGGTATTAAGCGTTGGAATTTCCATATGCAGGACGCCACTCATGGTAACTCTATCTCCCACCGTGCTCTCGGTTCTATAGGTCAATGTCAAACCCCCGGTCGTGTCTGGAAAGGCAAGAAGATGGCGGGTCACATGGGCGCCGAGCAAGTTACTACTCAGAAACTGGAAGTCGTTCGGGTCGACGCAGAGCGTAATCTGCTGTTGATTAAGGGCGCTGTACCTGGTGCTACTGGTGGTGACGTGATCGTTAAACCTACCGTTAAAATTAAGCGGTAAGGCGAGGAGATTGTCATGAATTTGAATCTTGCAGCAGGCGGTTCCGTTGAAGCTTCCGAAGTCGTATTCGGTCGTGAATTCAATGAAGCGCTTGTACATCAAGTTGTAAACGCCTATCTGGCGGGCGCCCGTCAGGGTACCCATAAGCAGAAGACTCGCTCTGAAGTGCGAGGTGGCGGACGTAAGCCCTGGCGTCAAAAGGGCACAGGTCGTGCACGTGCTGGTACTATCCGTAGCCCAATTTGGGTTGGCGGTGGTCGTGCTTTTGCTGCGCGTCCTCAGGACTACAGCCAAAAGGTTAACCGTAAAATGTACCGTGCAGCCATGCAATGCATTCTGGCTGAACTGGTGCGTCAAGAGCGTCTGGTTGTAGTAGAAGAATTTGCTATTGCTGAAGCCAAGACCAAAGCGATGGTGGCCAAGTTGGCCGACCTGAATGTGGCTGATGCTCTGGTAGTAACTGAAGCGGTAGAAACTGATCTGTATCTGGCGGCTCGCAATATTCCTAAAGTAGACGTGGTTGACGCTTCTGGCGTAAACCCTGTGGCTTTGGTAGCTAGCGAGAAGGTTGTAATGACCGTTGGCGCTCTGAAGAAGATCGAGGAGATGCTGTCATGAACCAGGAACGTATCTACAAAGTACTGTTAGGTCCTCATATTTCTGAAAAAGCAACTATTGTTGCTGATGATGGTGGTCAGGTTGTGTTCCGTGTTGCCGCGGATGCTACCAAGCCCGAAATCAAGAAGGCTGTAGAGCAGTTGTTTGAAGTTAAAGTGGCTTCGGTACGTGTATTGAATGCAAAAGGCAAAACCAAGCGTACGCGCTTTGGTATGGGCCAGCGCGACAATATCCGTAAGGCGTATGTACGCTTGGCTGAAGGTCACGACATCGATTTCATCGGTGAGGCGTAAGGAGAAATACTATGGCTGTAGTTAAGTGCAAACCAACTTCTCCTGGTCGTCGTCACGTCATTAAAGTCGTGCACGCTGATCTGCACAAAGGTAAGCCTTATGCGCCTTTGTTAGAGAAGAAATCCAAGTCTGGCGGTCGTAATAACAACGGTCGTATCACTACCCGTCACATCGGTGGTGGTCATAAGCAGCACTATCGTGTTATCGATTTCAAGCGTAACAAGGATGGCATTCCTGCCGTTGTTGAGCGTTTGGAATATGATCCAAACCGTACCGCTAATATTGCTTTGTTGAAATATGCGGACGGTGAACGTCGTTACATTATTGCTGCCAAGGGTATGCAAGCGGGTGATCAGGTTGTCTCCGGTGCTGAAGCACCGATTAAATCTGGCAACTGCATGCCACTGCGAAATATCCCTTTGGGTAGCATGGTGCACTGCGTTGAAATGAAAGCTGGTAAAGGCGCGCAAATCGCCCGCTCCGCTGGTGCCGCTGTGCAGCTGGTTGCCCGCGAAGGTGATTACGCGACTCTGCGTCTGCGTTCCGGCGAAATGCGTAAGATTCGTACTGAATGTCGCGCAACTTTGGGTGAAGTAAGTAACAGCGAACATAGTCTGCGTTCTCTGGGTAAGGCTGGTGCCTCCCGCTGGCGTGGTGTTCGTCCTACCGTTCGCGGTGTTGCTATGAACCCAGTTGATCACCCTCATGGTGGTGGTGAAGGTCGTACCTCTGGTGGCCGTCATCCCGTATCTCCATGGGGTACGCCTACTAAGGGTCATAAGACTCGTAGTAACAAGCGCACGGACAAGTTGATTGTTCGTCGTCGTAACGCTAAATAATTAAGAGGAAACGGCTGTGCCACGTTCACTAAAGAAAGGTCCTTTTATTGACCTTCATTTGATGAAAAAGGTTGAGGCTGCAGTTGAGAGCAATGACCGAAAGCCAATTAAGACTTGGTCTCGTCGCTCCACGATCTTCCCGAACTTTGTCGGGTTGACGATTGCAGTCCATAACGGACGCCAACACGTACCTGTCTTCGTTACTGAAGATATGGTTGGGCATAAACTCGGCGAATTTGCCGCTACACGTACCTACAAGGGACATGCAGCGGACAAGAAAGCCAAGCGTTAAGGAGATTATGATGGAAGTCACCGCAAAGCATAAGGGTGCTCGGATCTCTGCCCAAAAAGCGCGTTTGGTTGCTGATCAAATTCGCGGCAAGCGAGTAGATGAAGCCCTCAACATTCTTGCCTATAGCCCTAAGAAAGGTGCTGATTTGGTCAAGAAGGTTTTGGATTCGGCTATTGCTAATGCTGAACATAATAACGGTCTGGATGTTGATGAATTAATGGTTTCTACCATTTTCGTTGACGAAGGTATGACCATGAAGCGTATCAAGCCACGTGCCAAAGGCCGTGCGGATCGGATCCTGAAGCGCTCCTGTCATATCACCGTGAAAGTCGCTGAGATTTAGGAGTTACCATGGGTCAAAAAGTACATCCAACAGGTATTCGCCTAGGTATTGTTAAAGATCATACCTCTACCTGGTATGCGTCTCGCTCTACCTATGCCAAAAACTTGTTGCAGGATCTGAAGGTTCGTGAGTTCCTGGAAAAGCGTCTGGAACGCGCTTCTGTGAGCCGTATCGACATCGAGCGTCCTGCGCAAAATGCACGTATCACTATTCACACTGCTCGCCCCGGTATTGTTATCGGTAAGAAAGGTGAAGACGTTGAGAAATTGCGTGCCGAGTGTTCCAAGATGATGGGTGTGCCTGTGCATATCAACATCGAAGAAATTCGCAAGCCAGAACTGGACGCCAAGTTGGTGGCACAAAGTGTTGCTAGCCAGTTGGAACGTCGTGTAATGTTCCGTCGCGCTATGAAGCGTTCGGTACAAAACGCCATGCGTCTGGGTGCCAAGGGCATCAAGATTCAGTTAGGTGGTCGTCTGGGCGGTGCTGAGATTGCTCGTACAGAATGGTATCGTGAAGGTCGCGTGCCACTGCACACCTTGCGTGCCGATATCGATTACGCCACATATGAAGCTGCTACAACTTACGGCATCATCGGCGTTAAAGTGTGGATTTTCAAAGGTGAAATTCTGGGAGGTATCGACGAAGTTCGTGCCGCCAAGGGTGACACTAAGAAGAAAGCTAAGTAGGGGATACGTCAATGCTGCAACCTAAGCGCATGAAGTTCCGCAAAATGCATAAGGGCCGCAATCGTGGTCTGGCGCATCGCGGAAGTAAAGTTAGCTTTGGCGAATTCGGATTAAAGGCCACTGGTCGTGGTCGTATTACTGCCCGTCAAATTGAGGCGGCTCGTCGTACTATGACGCGTCACATCAAGCGTGGTGGTAAAATCTGGATCCGCGTTTTCCCGGACAAGCCAATTACTCAAAAGCCTCTTGAAGTTCGTCAAGGTAAAGGTAAGGGTAACGTTGAATATTGGGTAGCCCAAATTCAACCTGGCAAAGTCCTGTTTGAAATGGAAGGTGTGTCTGAGAAACTGGCCGGCGAAGCGTTTGCTTTGGCTGCTGCCAAGTTGCCTCTGTCCACCACTTTTGTTAAGCGGACGGTGATGTAATGAATACTACTGAATTGCGTGAAAAGTCTGTTGACGATTTGCAAGCTCAGTTGCTGGACCTGTTAAAGGACCAGTTTAACCTGCGCATGCAAAAGGCTTCAGGCCAACTGGCTCAGTCTCACTTGTTGGGACAGGCGCGTCGCGATATCGCCCGCGTAAAAACCATTCTGAACGAAAAGGCAGGTAACTGATATGACGGCAACTGAACAGCCTCGTATGGCCACCGGCCGCGTGGTCAGTGACAAGATGAATAAATCCATCACGGTACTGATCGAGCGTCGAGTAAAGCACCCGATTTATCACAAGTATGTTAAGCGTTCTACCAAGCTGCATGCTCATGATGAAAATAACGAGTGCAAAATGGGCGACCTGGTTACTATTTGTGAAACGCGTCCAATTTCCAAAAGCAAGTCTTGGTCTTTGGTAAAGATTGAAGAAAGCGCAGCAAAGGTGTAAAATACCCGCCTTTGCTTCAGGGGATACCGATTTTGTGCGACTAATTGGTTAAAAAATAAGCAAAATTGCTGTTTTTTATTGATTGGAGCTCAGAATCGGCCCATAAGTTTGGAGTAAACCATGATTCAAACAGAATCGATGCTTGATGTTGCTGATAACAGTGGCGCCAAGCGAGTACAGTGCATCAAGGTTCTTGGCGGTTCTCACCGTCGTTACGCCGGTATTGGTGACGTCATTAAAATTACTGTTAAGGAAGCGATTCCGCGCGGTAAGGTTAAGAAAGGTCAGGTACTGAAGGCCGTTGTAGTACGTACCCGAAAAGGTGTTCGTCGTCCGGATGGTTCTATCATCCGTTTTGATGTCAATTCAGCTGTTTTGCTGAATGCCAACGACGCGCCCATCGGGACTCGTATTTTTGGCCCCGTAACACGTGAGTTACGAAACGAGAAGTTTATGAAAATTATTTCCCTGGCTCCTGAAGTACTTTAAGAGTCGATCTTAACTCCCGGCCCGCACTGGCTAGGAGGTTAAAGGGAACGCTAATTTACCAGCGCTGCCATTTAGGCGTAACCCGATTTTGAAGCGCCCCTCTCTATAAGGTGAGGGGGTTGTCGAAATCGGGTTTTAGCGTAACTTTATGTGTTGGTAAGAGGCGTTGTTCCTTTAGCGGTATGAGGAAGGATGTAGGAAGGATATTAAGAATGCGTAAAATCAAGCGTGATGACGAAGTCATCGTTATCGCTGGTCGAGACAAGGGCAAGCGCGGCACTGTCGTAAAAGTTCTTGGCGATCGTTTTGTCGTGTCTGGCATTAATATGGTCAAGAAGCACCAGAAGCCAAACCCGATGACTAACCAGCCTGGCGGCATCATGGAAAAAGAAGCACCGATTTCGGCTTCTAATGTTGCTATCTTCAACTCTGCAACTGGCAAAGGCGACCGTGTTGGCTTCAAGATTCTTGAAGACGGCAACAAGGTACGTATCTTCAAGTCCAGCGGCGAAGTAATCGGCGCGTAAGGAGAGTTGATATGTCTAGATTAAAAGCTTTATACAACGATGGCGTAGCCAAACAGCTGCAAGAAGAGCTGACCCTGGCAAACGTTAATGAAGTGCCAAAAATTACTAAAATCACCCTTAATATGGGTGTAGGTGAAGGCATTGGTGACAAAAAGATGATCGAAAATGCAGTGGCGGATCTGGAAGCCATTGCTGGTCAGAAAGTGGTTGTTACCAAGGCACGTAAGTCCATTGCGGGTTTTAAAGTCCGTGAAGGCTGGCCAGTGGGCTGCAAGGTTACTCTGCGTGGCCAACAAATGTGGGAATTTTTTGATCGCCTGGTCGATATCTCTATCCCTCGTATCCGTGACTTCCGTGGCTTAAATCCCAAGTCTTTTGACGGCCGTGGTAACTACAGCATGGGTGTGCGTGAACAAATCATCTTCCCAGAAATCGATTACGACAAAGTAGATAAGATACGTGGTTTGGATATCACTATTACCACTACTGCTCGTACTAACGACGAAGGCCGCGCCCTATTGGCTGCGCTGGGCTTCCCATTTAAGAAGTAGGGCGAAAAGATGGCAAAATCATCCATGAAAGCACGTGAAGCAAAGCGTGCCAAGACCGTAGCCCAGTATGCCGCCAAGCGTGCTGCGTTGAAGGCTATTATTGCCGATGTAAATGCTTCTGACGATGATCGTTGGGATGCGCAAATGGCTCTACAGAAGCTGCCACGTAATGCCAGCCCTGTACGTCAACAGAATCGTTGTCAAATTACTGGTCGTCCACATGCGGTATACCGCAAGTTCGGCCTGTCACGTATCAAGTTGCGTGAAGCAGCCATGCGTGGCGACGTACCAGGGCTGAAAAAAGCCTCTTGGTAAATTAAGTTCCTTGGCTGTCGTTGGTGGCTGTCAAGGAAGCTTTAAAGTGGCTGTAGTTGGCGGATAAACCGTTCTTCCAGTCACGCTTTAGGTAAGCAATTTATTTTTTGGTTGCTGCACTTAAGTTAAAATTTTAGGAGCTCAATAATGAGTATGCAAGATACCCTGGCGGACATGATCACTCGTGTTCGCAATGCGCATATGGCAGACAAAGAGTCTGTTACCATGCCTTCTTCCAAGTTGAAGGTAGCGGTTGCGCAGGTCCTTAAAGACGAAGGTTATGTTACTGATCTGTCCGTGACAGAAGGTGCCAAGCCAGAGTTGACCATTACGTTAAAGTATTATGAAGGTAAGCCGGTAATCGAAAAGATTGTGCGTATTTCCAAGCCTTCATTGCGCGTATACAAGGGCTCGTCCAGCCTGCCTTCCGTTGAAGGTGGTTTGGGTGTGGCCATCGTGACAACCTCCCATGGCGTTATGACCGACCGTGCAGCTCGTGCTGCTGGTATCGGTGGTGAAGTCATCTGTACTGTATTCTAAGGAGTCGTCATGTCACGAGTAGCAAAAAGCCCTGTGGCACTGCCCGCAGGCGTGACCGCCACCCTGAGTGGGCAGGCGTTGAATGTGAAAGGTGCCAAAGGTGCTCTGGATCTGGACATCCACACAGATGTGGAAGTGAGCCAGGTTGATAGTCAGCTTACTTTTGCCGCCCGCAATGACAGCAAATTTGCCGTAGCTATGTCTGGTACTATCCGTGCCCTGGTGAATAACATGGTCGTTGGTGTAAGCGAAGGCTTTACCAAGACCCTGTTGTTGCAAGGTGTTGGTTATCGTGCAGCAGCCAAAGGTAAAGTGCTTAGTCTGACTCTGGGTTTTTCTCACCCGGTGGACTATGCACTGCCTGAAGGTATTACTGCTGAGTGTCCAAATCAGACAACTGTGGTTTTGTCCGGTGTTGATAAGCAGCGTGTTGGCCAAGCCGCCGCTGAAATCCGTGCCTTCCGTCCACCTGAGCCCTATAAGGGCAAGGGTGTTCGCTATGCTGACGAATACGTTCGTCGCAAAGAAGCCAAGAAAAAGTAAGGCATAAGGTAGGTTTACGATGGAAAAGAAAATCGCTCGTTTGCGTCGCGCTGCTCGCGCGCGCTATAAGATGCGTGAAGCTGGAACTAACCGTTTGTGCGTTAATCGCACTTCCCAGCATATCTACGCACAAGTAATTTCCGGTGACGGTGCCACTGTACTGGCGCAAGCCTCTACCCTGGACAAGAGCCTGCGTTCCGACGCTACCAGCAACATTGACGCCGCCGCTAAGGTTGGTGCCTTGATCGCTGAACGCGCTAAGGAAGCAGGGGTCGAAGCGGTTGCTTTTGACCGTTCCGGTTTTAAATATCATGGCCGTGTGAAGGCGTTGGCAGAAGCCGCGCGTGAAGCCGGGCTGCAGTTCTAAGGGATATAACAATGGCTAACATTGAACAGAAAGAAGGCGATCTGCAAGAACGCTTGGTTCAGGT
Source organism: Gammaproteobacteria bacterium (assembly GCA_030748435.1). Taxonomy (GTDB): domain Bacteria; phylum Pseudomonadota; class Gammaproteobacteria; order Pseudomonadales; family Balneatricaceae; genus Njordibacter. Next base: position 12,056 of record JASMLZ010000017.1, read on the forward strand.
AAACCGTGTTGCTAAAGTTGTGAAAGGTGGTCGTATTTTCGGCTTCACTGCGCTAACTGTAGTAGGTGACGGTAACGGTCGTGTAGGTTTTGGCCGTGGTAAGGCGCGTGAAGTGCCTGCTGCTATCCAAAAGGCTATGGAGTCTGCACGTCGCAACATGATCAACGTGGATCTGGACGGCACTACCATCCAGTATCCGGTCAAGGCTCGTCACGGCGCGTCCAAGGTCTATATGCAGCCAGCATCTGAAGGTACTGGTGTTATCGCCGGTGGTGCGATGCGTGCTGTTTTGGAAATGGCCGGTGTGCATAACGTATTGGCTAAGTGCTATGGTTCTACTAATCCAGTAAACGTAGTACGTGCAACCATTAATGGCCTTAAGGCTATGAAGTCTCCAGAAGAGATTGCCGCCAAGCGTGGTAAGTCTGTCGAAGAAATTGTGGGGTAATAGATCATGGCTAAGAAGATGATCAAGGTCACCTTGGTACGCTCTCCTAACGGCAAGTTGCCGAAGCATAAAGAGTGCGTTAAAGGTTTGGGCCTGCGTCGCATGTGGCACACAGTTGAAGTAGAAGATACTGCTTCTGTGCGTGGCATGATCAATAAGGTTAACTATATGGTTCGCGTTGAAGGCGAATAGGGGTAATAGTTATGCGTTTAAATACTCTATCTCCCGCTGCAGGTGCAACTCATGCGCCTAAGCGTGTAGGTCGCGGCATCGGTTCCGGCCTGGGCAAGACCTGTGGCCGTGGTCACAAGGGTCAGAAGTCCCGTTCCGGTGGTTCCGTAAAGCCAGGTTTTGAAGGCGGTCAAATGCCTTTACAACGCCGTTTGCCCAAGTTTGGCTTCACTTCACGTAAAGCGGCTTTTGTCGCTGAAGTGCGTTTGAACGAACTGGCAAAGGTGGATGCTGACGTGATCGATCTGGCGGCTTTAAAAGCAGCTGATATTGTGAGCGAAAGTATGAAGGATGCCAAAGTGATCCTTAGTGGCGACATTACCAAGGCAGTTACTGTCAAAGGTATGCGTGTAACCAAGGGCGCTCAGGCAGCTATCGAAGCTGCTGGTGGTAAAGTCGAGGCATAGTATGGCAAAGCAAGGTATGACTCCAGGTGCAAATCAAGGTGGGCTGAGTGAGCTATGGGCTCGTTTGCGCTTTGTATTGATCGCTATTCTGGTATATCGTATCGGGGCTCACATCCCTGTTCCAGGTATTAATCCCGACCGCCTTGCCGCTATGTTCGAGCAGAATCAGGGCACTATTTTGAGCATGTTTAACATGTTTTCTGGTGGTGCTCTGGAGCGCATGAGTATCTTGGCGTTGGGCATTATGCCCTATATTTCTGCCTCGATTATCATGCAGCTGATGACTGTGGTAAGCCCGCAGTTGGAGCAGTTGAAAAAAGAAGGTGAAGCTGGCCGACGAAAGATTAGTCAATATACCCGCTACGGCACGGTATTATTAGCGACTGTGCAGTCTTTTGCTATGGCGGTAGGTCTAGCAGGGCAAGGTATTGCCTTTAGCGCCGACCTCAGCTTTTATTTCGTTGCAGTTGTCACCTTAGTGTCAGGTGCCGTGTTCCTTATGTGGCTTGGTGAGCAAGTTACTGAGAAAGGTATCGGTAATGGCATCTCAATACTCATCTTTGCAGGTATCGTAGCTGGTTTGCCAGGTGCGATTGGACAATCATTCGAAGCCGCCCGTCAGGGTGACTTGAATATTATCGCCCTGCTGGCTATTGCTGTACTAGCCGTTGCTACTGTCGCCTTCGTGGTGTTTATGGAGCGTGGTCAGCGTCGCATCACCGTTAATTATGCCAAGCGTCAGCAAGGTAATAAGGTATTCGCGGCCCAGTCCAGTCATTTGCCTTTGAAGGTGAATATGGCGGGGGTTATTCCGCCTATTTTTGCATCGGCCATTCTTTTGCTGCCCGCATCTATCGGACAGTGGTTTGGTCAGGCAGATAGTATGCAGTGGGTTCAGGACGTGTCTTTGGCGCTTGCGCCAGGCCAGCCACTGTACATTCTGTTGTTTGCAATTAGTGTTGTGTTTTTCTGCTTCTTCTATACCGCTTTGGTCTTTAACCCAAAAGACGTTGCGGATAATTTAAAGAAGTCTGGTGCTTTTGTGCCAGGCATTCGCCCAGGTGAACAGACGGCGCGTTATATCGATACTGTCCTAGGTCGTTTAACGTTGTTCGGTGCGCTCTACATTACTGGTGTTTCGCTAATGCCTCAGTTTTTGGTGGTCGCATGGAACGTGCCGTTTTATTTTGGTGGTACATCTTTGTTGATTGTGGTCGTTGTGGTCATGGATTTCATGTCCCAGGTGCAGTCACATCTTATGTCTCATCAGTATAGTTCCCTGATGAAAAAGTCGAATTTGAAGGGCAATAGCGGCCTTATGGGCTAAGCTTTCCCGCAAAAGGAGTTCGAAATGAAAGTACGTGCATCTGTTAAGAAAATTTGCCGTAACTGCAAAATCGTACGTCGCAATGGTTCAGTACGGGTTATCTGTAAGGTAGAACCGCGTCATAAGCAACGCCAAGGCTAAGTTTAGACGCTAGGCTGGCGTGAAAATGTGGGTGGTTGATTATATTCAGAAAAACCACTATAATTTCGCGCCTTTCTATGTGATGTGAATAATTTACGCCCCGCTTTTGGCGGGTCGAACGGAGTGATTTGAATGGCTCGTATTGCTGGCGTCAATATCCCAGATAATAAGCACGCGGTTATCTCGCTGACTTATATTTTCGGTATTGGCCGTCCCACAGCTCAGCAAATCTGCGCTGACCTTGGCATAGAGGAAAGCACGAAGATTCGCGATTTGAGCGAAGAAAAATTGGATGAGATTCGTAACCTTGTCGCCAAGATGAATGTCGAAGGTGACCTGCGTCGTGAAATCTCCATGAATATCAAGCGTTTAATGGATTTGGGCTGTTATCGTGGTCTGCGTCACCGTCGTAGCTTACCGCTACGTGGTCAGCGCACCAAGACCAATGCACGCACCCGCAAAGGCCCTAAAAAGCCTATCCGTAAATAAGCTTAAGTACAGGATATCAACATGGCTAAGCCAGGTACTCGTACACGTAAAAAAGTTAAAAAGCAGGTGGCTGATGGGTTAGCCCACATCCATGCTTCGTTTAACAACACGATTGTTACCTTGACCGATCGCCAGGGCAACACCTTAAGCTGGGCAACAGCTGGTGGTTCTGGTTTCCGCGGTTCCCGCAAGAGCACTCCCTTTGCAGCCCAGGTTGCAGCTGAGCGTGCTGGTAAGGCAGCGATGGAATATGGTTTAAAGAACATTGACGTATATGTTAAGGGCCCAGGACCCGGCCGCGAATCTGCGGTACGTGCATTAAATGCATGTGGTCTGAAGGTTGCCAACATTACCGATGTGACACCTATTCCACACAATGGCTGTCGTCCACCTAAGAAACGTCGCGTATAAAGGGGTAACGAACAAATGGCAAGATATATAGGTCCCGTTTGCAAGCTGTCTCGACGTGAAGGAACAGACCTGTTCCTGAAGAGCGGTGTTCGGGCGTTAGACTCAAAATGTAAGGCAGAAACAGCACCAGGTGTGCACGGCGCACGTCGTGGTCGCCTGTCTGAATTTGGCACCCAGTTGCGTGAAAAGCAAAAAGTTCGTCGTATGTACGGCGTACTTGAGCGTCAATTCCGTAACTACTACAAGGAAGCTGATCGTTTGAAGGGCGCTACAGGTACTAATCTGTTAGCCCTGCTGGAATCTCGTCTGGATAACGTTGTTTATCGTATGGGTTTTGGTGCTACACGCGCTGAAGCTCGTCAGATCGTTTCTCATAAGAGCGTTCTGGTCAATGGTAAGACGGTTAACATCCCTTCCTACAAAGTAGAAGCCGGTGATGTTATCTCTATCCGTGAGAAGGCAAAATCACAACTGCGTATCAAGAACGCTCTCGAACTGGCCGCACAGCGTTCTGTTTGTGAGTGGGTTGACGTAGACGCTAGCAAACTGGAAGGTACTTTTAAGAGTGCACCAGAGCGTAGTGAATTGTCTGCCGAGATTAATGAGCAACTGATCGTTGAATTGTACTCTAAGTAATAATTGACCTCAGTGCACAACTAATAGGTGAGTCCATGACTTCAACCAACGATATACTAACTCCGCGCAACATTGAAGTGCAACGCGTCAGTGATACCCGCTCCAAGATTATTCTGGAGCCTTTAGAGCGTGGCTTTGGCCATACTCTGGGTAACGCTCTGCGCCGTATTTTGCTGTCTTCTATGACGGGCGCGGCCATCGTTGACGTAGAAATTAGTGGTGTTGAGCATGAATATAGCGCCATTGAAGGTGTGCAGGAAGACGTTATCGAAATCCTGCTTAACCTGAAAGGTGTTGCTATCACTATGCATGAAGGCAATGAAGCTGTCTTGACCCTGTCTAAGCAGGGTCCGGGCACTATCACTGCCGCTGACATCCAGTTAAGCCACAACATTGAAGTGGCTAACCCTGATCACGTGATTGCCCATCTGAATGCTGAAACCAAGCTGGAAATGCAACTAACTGTGCGTTCCGGTATGGGTTATGAACCTGCTGATGCTCGTTTTCAAGCTGAAGATGAAACCCGCGCCATTGGTAAGCTGCAACTTGATGCATCTTTCAGCCCTGTACGCCGTGTGGCTTATACAGTTGAAAGTGCTCGTGTTGAGCAGCGTACCAACTTGGACAAGCTGGTTATTGATTTGGAGACCAATGGTACTCTTGATCCTGAAGAGGCGATCCGTAGCGCAGCTACCATTTTGCAACGCCAAATCGCGGTATTTGTCGCTCTAGAGAACGATGATGAACCCGAAGCCAAAGCAGATGAGCCAGAGGTAGATCCAATTCTACTGCGGCCAGTAGATGATCTGGAATTAACTGTGCGTTCGGCTAACTGTCTGAAGGCAGAGAACCTTAACTTTATTGGTGATCTGATTCAGCGCACCGAAGTTGAGTTGTTGAAGACACCGAATCTGGGTAAGAAGTCTCTAACCGAAATCAAAGACGTGCTGGCGTCCCGTGGTCTGTCACTGGGCATGCGTCTTGAGAATTGGCCACCTGCCATTCTCAAGGGTACACAGTAGTCTTAACCGGATAATACATCAAACATAGTTTGATAAGGAAAATACAATGCGTCATCGTAAAAGTGGTCGTCATTTAAATCGTACCAGCTCGCATCGTCAAGCCATGTTCAAAAACATGTCTTGCTCCTTGTTTGAGCACGAATTGATTAAAACCACCCTTCCCAAGGCCAAGGAATTGCGTCGAGTGGCTGAGCCACTGATCACCTTGGCTAAGGAAGACAGCGTTGCCAATCGTCGTTTGGCCTTTGCTCGTACACGTAGCAAAGAGGCAGTAGGCAAGCTGTTTAACGAACTGGGTCCACGTTATGCTAATCGTCCAGGTGGATATATCCGCATCATGAAGTGCGGTTTCCGTCCTGGTGATAACGCCCCTATGGCTTACGTAGAATTGGTTGATCGTCCAGCCGTTTCTGAAGAGTAAGCTATAAAGCTTAAAAAGCCCGGTTGTTACCGGGCTTTTTTTTGTCTGCGATTTATAGCATGGGCTTTAAGAATCGGCCCGTATGCGATGCCGGGTTGTTGGCTACGGTTTCTGGCGTGCCGGTAGCGATAATTTGACCACCTTTATTACCACCCTCAGGGCCGAGATCGATAATCCAGTCAGCCGTCTTGATAACGTCTAGATTGTGCTCAATCACCACCACTGTATTGCCATGATCGCGCAATCTTTGTAATACGCTTAGCAGTTGTTGGATATCATAAAAGTGCAAGCCTGTTGTTGGTTCATCAAGGATATACAGGGTTTGTCCCGTATCGCGTTTGGAAAGCTCACGTGAGAGCTTGACGCGCTGGGCTTCGCCACCAGAAAGCGTGGTGGCATTCTGGCCCAGACAAATATAACTAAGGCCAACATCCATAAGTGTTTGCAGGCGGCGCTTGATCATGGGTACTGCATCGAAAAAGACGACGGCGTCCTCGACTGTCATGTGCAGAATCTCGGTAATGTTTTTGCCCTTATATTGGATCTCCAGAGTTTCACGGTTATAGCGCTTGCCCCGGCACACATCGCAAGGCACATACATGTCAGGCAGGAAATGCATTTCCACCTTGATTACACCATCTCCCTGACAAGCTTCACAACGACCACCTTTAACATTAAAGCTAAAGCGCCCAGGTTTATAGCCTCTTGAGCGGGCTTCTTGGGTGCCGGCGAACAATTCCCGTATAGGCGTAAAAATTCCTGTATAGGTCGCAGGGTTAGAACGTGGCGTGCGGCCTATAGGGCTCTGATCTATATCCACCACCTTATCTAACAGATCCAGGCCAGATATTTTCTCATGGGCGGCAGCTTCCAGGGTAGTGGCTTTATTTAGCACCGTGGCTGCCAGGGGATAAAGTGTACTGTTAATAAGGGTGGATTTGCCTGAGCCTGAGACTCCCGTTACACAAGTCATTAACCCCGTAGGAATCTTCACATGCACAGTTTGTAGATTATTGCCATTAGCGCCTACCAGCTCCAGCCAAGCGCCGGCTTTTGGTTGGTTACGTTGTTTTGGCACAGGTATGCACTTTGCACCGCTCAAGTATTGTCCAGTCAGGGAATCAGGGTTTGCCATAACTTCTTCTGGCGTACCCTGGGCAACGATCTGGCCACCATGCACGCCTGCTCCAGGGCCAATATCAATTACATGGTCAGCCAGGCGTACGGCTTCTTCATCATGTTCGACCACAATCACCGTATTGCCCAGATCACGCAAATGTATAAGGGTTTTCAGTAAGCGCTCGTTATCCCTTTGATGTAAACCAATAGAAGGTTCATCCAAAATATACATAACACCGACTAGCCCCGCACCAATTTGGCTGGCCAAACGTATACGTTGTGCTTCGCCACCGGAAAGGGTGTCGGCATTGCGATCCAAAGTCAGATAATCCAGACCGACATTGACCAGAAAATCCAAACGCAAGCGGATTTCTTTGAGAATTTTCTCGGCAATTTGCCCTTGTTTGCCGGGCAGGTGCAAGTCAGCAAAGTAGGCGGCACTTTCGCCCACAGCCTTATGTGTTACCTGGGGCAGGTTTAGCCCA
>JASMLZ010000018.1 GCA_030748435.1 Gammaproteobacteria bacterium
GAGGCTTTCGCGACGGGGGCTTTTTCGTATATGGCGGTGCGAAGCTTCCTTATTCCAGAAGTGTATCACTATTTAGTCCGCTGCTATACCTAAATACACTTAATTCCTAAGCCTTTAGTACATTGACTAAATTCCAATTGTTAATTCCTTATCCGATTTACAATTTATGGTATTTTGATATAAACCAAATATTAGCCTATAATGACCAAAATTTGGTTTATAGGAGATAACTTAAAATGTTAGAGGCCATTGTTGGTAACGCCAGTGCAGAAAAAGTTCTATTATTCATGACTGCCAGACAATCTGGCTATGCTAGAGAGATTGCTATCAGCTTTAATACTGAGGTCACGCCAATTAAAAACCAACTAGAGCGAATGGAACGTGATGGTATGCTAATCTTTGAAAACGTTGGTAGAACCAAAGTATATAAATTCAACCCTCGTTTCCCCTTTGTAGAAGAAGTGATTGCTTTAGGCAATAAGGCGCTAGGCTATCTACCCCAAAATCTGCAAGAAGAGCTAATCTATAATAGACGCCGGCCTAGAAGAGAAGGGAAACCACTATGATTAACATTTCCTCTCTAAACAGAGAAGAAGTTGCAGGGCTTGTTGGCCAAACCTTAACTGATCACGGCATAGATGCCGTACTAACTGGTGGCTCCTGTGTTGCCATATACACAGGTGAAAAATGGACTTCTTACGATTTAGATATGGTTGATATCAGCTACAGCACTAAAAAACAAATAGCGGCAGCTCTTGCGACAATTGGTTTCCAATCCATTGGGTCAGGAAATAGGTACTTTGAACACCCACAATGTATCTACCCCATAGAATTCCCAACAGCTCCACTTGGGATAGGGGAAGAAAGTCCAATTGGTGAAGAAGGCATTGCAGAAATCCAAACTGACCATGGTTCATTTAAAATACTCAGTACAACCAATTGCGTGAAAGACCGATTAATTAACTATCTTCTATACCAAGATTTACAGTGCCTTGAACAGGCTCGATATGTAGCTCAAAATCGACCCGTCAATTTAGAAGATATTCAAGCTTGGTTAGAGGCAGAGGGCTGCCTTGAAGACCCTCTAAAATTGCTTCAGCTTATCTAAATATGAAGTAATGGAGTTGTTAGTAATTAGCTGTGTGATTCACAGACCTTATTCCCTCGATAAACTCCGTTGACTTTCAGTTCAACAACTGACTTCAGCTTAAACTGGGAGTTCATTAAGAGACGAACCAGGCAATTTATATGTACTCTAGTTCATAGCTACTGCTACGACCGCCTGCATCCGTTTTCTGTAATACACCTTTACTGACCATGTCATTGATATCTCGCAAAGCAGTATCTGTAGAACACTTGGCAATTTTGGCCCACTTGCCAGTTGTCAGTTTTCCTTCAAACCCATCAAGTAATCGATTCATCAGTTTAATCTGACGATCATTCATAGACACGCTTGACCAATGCTGCCAAAACTTAGCCTTGACGAATACTTCTGTTAACGTTTCGTCGGCTTTTTCCATAGCACGAGACAAACAGCCTAAATACCACTCAAGCCAACCAGTAGTTTCAACCACACCGTTTTGGGTGTACTCAAGCAGCCTATAGTAATCGTCCACCTCAAGTTTTATCTGCGCTGATAAACTATAAAAACGCTGTGGACAACGTTCAGCCTTTGCTAACGCCATATCGGCTACGGCCCTAGCAATACGTCCGTTACCATCTTCAAATGGATGTAATGTTACAAACCAAAGATGAGCAATGCCCGCTTTTAGTATCGGATCTAGGTCATCGTCGGCATTAAACCAAGCTAAAAACTCTGCTGTCAATTCACCTAATTGATCTGCTGGTGGTGCCTCATAATGGACACGTTCTCTGCCAAAAGGCCCTGAGATAACCTGCATCGGGCCATCACTATCATCACGCCATTGTGCTGTTAAAATTTTATTGATGCCGCTATATCCCGTTGGAAATAATGAAGCATGCCAACCGAACAATCTATCCTCAGTCAAAGGTTCTTCAAACCGACCCGTGACATCCAGAATCATTTCCACCACACCATCAACATGCCGGTCTGCTGGAACCAAAGCACCAATGTCTACACCTAGTCTACGGGCGACAGATGATCGTACTATATCAGGATTTAAATGTTCACCTTCTATCTCACTGGTTTTTAATACATCCTCCGTGACTACCCTTAAAGCAGCCTCATCACGAAGCCCCATGCCAATGTCATGCATTCGGCCAAGAAGGCGTCCTTGCTGACTATGCACTTTTGCAAGGAGGCCAACCAGACGTTTTAAATCAAACTGCCAGTTTGTCCACCCAGTGTGTTTCCAGATATAATTACCGCTATTCATGCGGTTATTATGCACCCCATTTACCGCAAAGGCAATATTCGCCGCACATAATGCGGCGAATAGCTGGCTTATTTACCGCATTCAGCCCCACACCCTGCCCGATCGGGCAGCTGATATTTCAAACTGATTTACATTAGACTTGCTTTAAAAGCGATTCAGAACGTTCATGTCCACCCCATTAAAAAGCAGGCTAAACATGCACGAACTATTTGAAGCCCTATAGGGCCCAGAAACGAAAAAACCGATTCAAGAGAATCGGTTGGTGCTGGCGTAGATAATCCGTGCCAACGAGCAGTCTTTACCAAAGGGATGGGCTGATAACGCCATTGCCTCTGGCGTTATCACTGCTACGCAGCGCTTTGCGGCCCAAACGCTTGCGCGTTTGTCGAACCGTTAGGCTTCTCACCGACCCTAATCATCATATACGAAAAAGCCCCCGAGGCTTTCGCGACGGGGGCTTTTTCGTATATGGCGGTGAGGGAGGGATTCGAACCCTCGGTACGTTTCCGTACACACACTTTCCAGGCGTGCTCCTTCGGCCACTCGGACACCTCACCATTTGAGGCGCAAATTCTATTGGTTTCACTGGCAAAAAGCAATGCCTTTTTCCTTTATTTATCAAGATATTCAGGCAACTGTTATGGCTTTTGGCAAGCTCTATATTGGGCCTTAATTACAGGCTTGTTAACATATCGAGGATAACTAAACTATAAGTGCTCAGACGGTGTCTATTTGGCCGGATCCAAGTTGTGACTATATTGACTGATTAAGGCCTGTTATTGATTGCCAGCCCAGCTACTAACAAAGGTAGAAGAGTCTATTGCAGGGGCACTTTTAGCTGGGTTTTTGGGTGTACCCAAATAGATATAACCCAGCATCTGTTCGTCTTCCTTGAGGCCAAGGCGACGTATTATTTCTTTATCTTCTGCCACCCAACCGGTACGCCATACGGCGCCCAACCCCTGAGCAAAGGCCGCATGCAATATATTTTGCCCAGCGCAAGCTGTGGTGCACACCTGTTCTGCCACTGGCACCTTGGCGTGTTGTCTGGGGCAAGCCACCAGAGCCACCAGTAAGGGGGCACGCAGGGGCATATTGCGGGCTTTATTGCAGGCCTTTTCATCGGCCTCCGGATTTAGTGCCAACAGGCGTTCCACAAATAGCTCGCCCAGTGCCTGGCGCTGCTCGCCCCCTATAACAATAAAGCGATAAGGGTTTAAGCGACCATGGTCTGGTGACCTGAGGGCGGCCTGAAAGATATTTTCCAATTGCTCGTGCGATGGTGCCGGCTCTTCCAGTAGAGGCATAGATACGCGATTTAACAGGCCCTGTAGCATATTCATGTTTATTGTCTCTCAGTGCGGCAATTAGCTGGGTTAAGCGGCTTGGTAGAACGATAAGGGTTTATATCCAAGCCCCCTCGCCTTACATAGCGGGCATACACGGTTAGCTGTTTAGGCTGGCACTGGGCCATAATATCCAAAAAGATCTGTTCCACACACTGCTCATGGAAATCACCATGCTGGCGGTAAGAGATTATATATTCCAGCAAGGTAGAGCGATCCAGAGTGGCACCTTCGTATTCCACCACCAGAGTCGCCCAGTCAGGCTGCCCGGTAACAGGGCAATTGCTCTTTAACAAGTGACTATGCAGTGTTTCTGTACGGTACTTGCCAGCATGGGTTGCTAATAGGCTAGCATCAGGTTTATATACTACCGTGTCCACCTTACGCCCATCTATACATTCACCAGGGGTGGCAATAATGGGCATGGCATGGTCATTAAGCCCAAACAAACGCACCTGCACAGGCGCGCCAGCGGCCTTGCTCAGGTCTGTTTGCATAAGCTGCTCAACCTCATCACGGCCCGACAAGCTAGTCTGGTTAAAGGAGTTCAAATAAAGCTTAAAAGACTTGCTCTCAATAATATTTGGGCTGTCTCCAGGCAGGCGAAACTCGCCCAGAGCCATGTGTGGCACACCTTGCTGATCCAGCCACGAAATCTCATAGGCATTCCAGATATCCACACCATAAAAAGGGCGCTTGGTAAAAGCCGGGCGCCAGGGTTCCTTGCGTGGAATAGGAAATAACAGTTCTGGTGAGTAATCAGTTACATACTCACTTTTGTCTCCCAATGGGGAGGCTTCGATAATTTTTTCTTGATCCATTTACTTTTTCTACAATAAGGTTTGTTCACTTACTTGCGGATGCCCTTACCAGTGTTTAACAGGTGCATACAGTAGGTAAAAAGCACCACAATAAAGACCGTAATCACCACAAATGCCAAGCCTACGTCAATATCAGACACCCCTAGAATGCCATAACGGAAGGCGTTGACCATATATAAAATCGGGTTAGCCTGCGACACAAGCCCCCAAAATTCGGGTAACAAATCGATGGAATAAAATACCCCACCCAGATAAGTCAGGGGCGTCAACACAAAGGTTGGGATGATAGACACATCATCAAAACTGTTAGCGTAAATGGCATTGATAAAGCCACCCAGGCTAAACAGTATAGAAGTCATCAATACTACCATTACAATTATAGCAAAATTATGGATATTCAGGTTAGTAAAGAATAATGACAAGGTCGTCACAATCAATCCTACAGCCAAACCACGAGCCACACCACCGGTGATATAGCCTGCCAATATCACCCAGTTGGGTATGGGTGATACCAGCATTTCTTCGATATTGCCCTGATATTTACAACTGTAAAAAGATGACACTACATTACCATAGGAGTTGGTAATCACCGACATCATGATCAAGCCGGGCACCACAAACTGCATATAGTCAAAACCACCCATGGAGCCAATGCGGGTACCGATCAAATTACCAAAAATAACAAAGTACAAAACCATGGTAATGGAAGGTGGAATCAGGGTCTGTACCCAAATGCGCATAAAGCGTTTGATTTCCTTGCGCACGATGGTCATCCAGGCGATATAAATTTCTGCCACAGTCATACTGCTTATACCCCCCTTAATCCAGTTTGGTTGTTTTGCACCAAATCGATAAACAATTCTTCTAGTCGATTGGTCTTATTACGCATGCTGGTGACATGCACGCCCATATTAGAAAGCGCGGTAAACACTTCATTTAGGCTTTGCTGGCGAGATATGGTCACTTGTAATTGGTGAGGGTTTAATAAACAGGCACTGTAACCCGTCTGTTGGGGCAAGGTATGTACGGCCTCTGCCAGATCCAGAATAAAGGTTTCTGTATGCAGTTGACGCAACAAGGCTTGCATAGAGGTGTCTTCAACAATATGGCCATGATCAATAATAGCAATATTACGGCACAGACTTTCCGCTTCTTCCAAATAGTGGGTAGTCAGGATAATGGTGGTACCTTGGGCATTAATTTGTTGCAAAAATTCCCACATGGAACGCCGCAGTTCAATATCCACTCCAGCTGTTGGCTCATCCAAAATTAATAGTTGGGGGCGATGCACCAAAGCCCTGGCAATCATAAGGCGGCGTTTCATACCGCCAGACAAGGTGCTCGCCGCTTGATGACACTGTTGCCACAAGCCTAACTGGGTTAACAGTTGTTTGGCACGCGCCTTGGCTTCGCCTCTGGGAATACCATAATAACCGGCCTGCTGCACCACAATGTCAATGACCTTTTCAAATCTGTTAAAGTTAAACTCCTGGGGCACAATACCCATTAGTTGTTTAGCTTTACTTAAGTCGATGTCCAGATCATGGCCAAAAACCCGCACTTTACCCTGGCTTTTATTGACCAATGAAGACACCACCCCCAAGGTAGTCGACTTGCCCGCCCCATTGGGGCCAAGTAAAGCAAAAAAGTCACCTTTTTCTACCTGCAATGAGATACCTTTAAGAGCAGTAAAACCATTGTCATAGGTTTTTTGCAGTTGTTCTATTTCCAGAGCGTAGGACATAACACCACCTGTCGTTGCATACTGTCAGTTAATATGGGGATAAGAAGAGTAAATTAAAGGCTACAAGAAGATGTAAATTGGCCGCTCAGGCGGCATAATAATGCTATCTGATTAATCGGGATTGCTTATATGCACCAGCAACTGCAACACCAACTGGACCGCGCACAACGCCTGCAGCAAGCTTTGGTGCAAGTACGGGTGCTAAACACCCAAGGCTCTACCTACCGAAAAAGTGGCGCTCGCATGTTAATTAACGAGCAAGGCCAGCAGTTTGATCTAATTAGTGGTGGTTGTCTGGAAAGCCACTTGTTACGCCATGCCATGCAGGTCTTTGAGGATGCTAAGCCCATCACTTTGCAATATGATTTTAGTGACCCGGACGCACCAGATTGGCTACTTAGTGTCGGCTGTCGGGGCAAGGTGGTTATACTGTTGGAAAAGCTGTCTCCAGCCAACAACTACGGCAGTTTGGCTCTTTACTTACAGGCCCGCCGGGCACGCCAACCCAGTTGGTTAGTTACCGACTTGGAACATGGGCAATCGCAACGCTTAAGTCAGCAACCTCAAGGGGCAGAAGGCTTGGTAATTGAGGCTATTGACCCGGCCCCACGTCTGCTATTGATTGGCACAGGACCAGACACAGATGCCATTATAGAACTAGCGAGAAATCTGGACTATCAAGTACAGATTATTGGCTGCCAAAGCCAATCCTTGCATGCTTTCCACCACCGTTACCCCAATCTGGCAAAACGTATTGAGGCGCATGATTTGGACTCCTATCTGGCAGCCAACCCAACGGACTATGCAATCGTTATGACCCATAATCAACAACTGGATGCCGCTTACCTTAGTCAGACGAGTCTGGCCGATCTGGCTCTGGTCGGCCTGCTGGGGCCGGCCGAGCGCAAACAACGGGTCATAGCACAAATGCACCGCCCGGCACCAATAAATCTGGCAGCACCTATGGGTTTGGACTTGGGGGGGCAAGGTACTCAGGCCGTCGCCTTATCGGTAATGGCCCAAATTCAAGCACTCGAGCACCAGATGCTGGCTCAGCCATTAGCCAGCAAGCATGGCGGCATTCATGACTGATGCTCAGAATTTTACCTGGGTTATTTTGGCTGCTGGCGGTTCTACCCGTCTGGGGCAACCCAAACAACTCTTGACCCTCGGGCAAACAACCCTCATCCAGCATCAAACCAACACCTTGCTGGCCACCGGCCTGCCCGTGTGTGTGGTGGCTGGTGCGGTTGACCTAAGCGCTTATCTGCCCGCGCATAAAAACCTCACCATGATCCATAATTCCCAGTGGCAAAAAGGTTTGGGGAGCAGTGTCATGCTCGCTCAAAAACATTATCCAAACACTATTAAGGGTTGGGTCTTGGTGGATCAGTACGCTATTACCACAGAGCAAGCTCTGGCTTTCTTTCACCATTGGCAGCAGCAATCTTGTCTGGCCCTGGTAAGTAAGTATGAGGCTGAACAATCAGCTTGGGGGGTACCAGTGATTACCAGTAATAAACTAATGGCCAAGGCCGAATTACCAGAACGTGGCCTAAAACCATGGCTGTTAGCCCATCAGCAACAGATACAAATGCACTATTATGCTTGGCCAGAAGCGCGGCTGGATTTGGACACTCCCGAACAATGGCAGAATATACGACATCTGCACCAGTGGCCCACTAGTGTTTGATTTATACCGTCTTCGCAGACAATAAATATTTGACACTCACGGTTTTTGAACTTTAATTACGCCATTGATGCAGTAACTATATGACTGCATACAAACTTGGCTGCTGGTGGTAAACAGTCTATAAAAAGCAATACTTTTCCACAATGAACCGGCTTATGCAAACTAAACACATGGACGAAATTTGACAGGTTTTACTGAGTAGCTATTTATTGCTCTTATCGCTTAAAAGAGTGGACAAAAATATGAATGTGACAACAATGCAACCAGAAAACAATATTCAAACGGCCGTCAATATAGGGCTCAACCTGCGCAAAGTTATTGCTGACCATAGCCAAGGGCTGATGACTCACCGGGAGTATCAAATTCTGGAGTTTATTGTAGGTGAACATCTAGCCCAGCGACAGATGGTTATGGAGCAAGGCATGAGTCTGCGTCATTTGGGCTCTCGCTATACTCTGCATAAGGCTATAAAGAGGCTTATTAGTCAGGGCTTTGTGACTATTCAACAAAGCCCTGACTCACGGCTACGCCCCCTTGTGCCAACTCAACAAACCCTCCAACTATTTGCTAATATCAGCGATCGCATTCGCTGCTTAGTGAATAATTCAGTAGCCGAAACCTCAGTATCGTAACCCCTCCTGTCTTGACTTATTGCGCACCAGATGTCCTACTGCATTCAGGGAATCCACTGCTTGTTTATTAGCAAGGTGTAATAAACGCAATACTTGCAACGAAAGCATTGACCCTGAGTCAATCTTCCTATAACTTGCGCAAAATTTTCGAGCATCTTTTAACTGGTTTGCGGGCAACCTAACACATGCGTTCTCTTAGCCAATTCTTGCCACTGCTATCTAGCTGTGCCCTGTTGCTGATGGGTAATGGCCTACTATTTATCGTATTGCCCATGAGCATGCGCATCAGTAATGTTGCCACTGACACAATCGGACTGGTTATGTCCATGTATTTCGTGGGCATGCTATTTGGCTCCATGTATGGACGCCATCTTATCGCCCGCGTAGGTCATATACGCATTTTTGCCGCCTGTGCCGCTATCGCCACAGTCAGTGCTCTGTTCTATTCCATTTGGTCATCACCTTTGGTTTGGGGGCTGCTACGGATTATCGCCGGCTTGTGTAACGCCACCTTGTTTATGACCATGGAAACCTGGTTAAGTGACAGTTCTAACAGTGACAATCGTGGTACGGTCTTTGGTGCCTATCAATTTGTCGCTTATTTCGGTCTGGCTATTGGCCAAGTGATGCTGGCACTGGCTTCTCCGCAGGACAATATACTATTTATCTATGCTGCCGGCTTATTGTGCTTGGCCATGTTGCCAGTATTGCTCAGTAAATCGGGGGGGCCGCGCATTAGTGAAGCCCAATCAATGGGCTTTAGTGCCCTGTTGCAAACCTCTCCCCTTGGTGTGGTGGGAGTGTTTATGTCCGGTATTACTCTAGGGGCATTCTACGGTATGAGCTCCGTTTATGGCTCAGATATTGGCATGAGCAATGGCCAAATCGCTACCTTTATGGGCGCCACCATGGTAGGTGGTTTCCTACTGCAGTTTCCAGTAGGCAAGTTATCAGACATTTTTGATCGTCGAACCATCTTGGTACTCACCTTAATCGTCGCCTCTTTTGCTGCCATCATTTTGCCCTTTTTGGCAGAGCGACAAGCGATGGCAATGACTATCGGGGCGGCCGTTATACTGAGTGGCACCCTGGCCTGTGTATATCCTATCGCCTTGGCAGATGCCTATGACCGCATGCAACCTCACGAGATGGTTGCCGCCAGCGGCAAGCTTATTTTGGCCTATGGCGCAGGTGGTGCCATCGGACCCTACACAGCTTCTCTGGCCATGCAGTATCTAGGATCAGATGCTTTGTTTGGTTACCTGGTTGCAGCTAATCTGGCGTTGATGGGGTTTGTTCTATATCGCATGGCTACGCGGGCACCGGTGCCAGAAACTTTGCAGGAATCCTTTGTTATGCAAGGGCCTACTCCTCTAGCCACCGATCTCGATCCACGTACCGAGTTTCAGGGCACCGAGGAAACCAGTGTGGCTGCTGATACGGCTATGAGTTTGGCTGAAGAAAACCCCGATGATCTGCTGGATATTCTGGTTAATGTAGCCCAATATAACCCCGATGATGTCGCCAATATTGCCGCTACTGCCGCTTATTATTACCCCGAGCAAGCCGCCCAGATTGGCTTATATCTGTCCCGGGCTTTACCAGACTCACAATTAGAGATTATCAGCCATACTGCAGGCGCTGCCCCACAAGCCAGCTCCCGCTTGGCTGAGTATATGTGTGAGGAGATTCGTAACCAAAGCCTTAATCCTATCCTCACCAGCAAGGCATTGATACAACTGACGCAGCAGATGTTGGCACAGGCTCCCTTACAGGCAACCGCCATTGCCACCATTGTAGCTCAGGAAGTGCCTGACTCCTTACCAGAAATGGTGGCTGAAATTGCCTTGCTTGCGGCTACAGCAGCACCAGAACAGCGTATAGAGGTGGCCACATCCATTATTCAGGAAATACCAGAAGCCAGTGTGGAAGTAGCTAACAGTGTGGCCGAGGCGATAGCCGCCAGCCCGGAGCAAGAATTGCACACCTTCCTGGCCTCAGAAGAGGATGAAAACTATCTGGGTGAGGCAGCGGAATTTGTTGCTGTGGTGGCTCAAGAAACACCTGAACAGGCCGCAGAAGTAGCTACTGTATTGGTAGAATCTGTGCCAGAGGACGCAGGACAGGTGGTAGAATCACTTGCCCAGGTGGACCCGGAGCAGGTAGAAGAGTGGGCCGAAGAAATAGCCGAGGCAGTGCCTGCCATAGCTGAGGAGATAAATGAAGCAGTAGCCACTACACTGGCTACTGAAGAAGATCCATCAACTGCATAGTGGAAGTGGGTATGGTTGTATTGGCAAGTACCATGCAACCATTTTGTGACGCAGGAGCCTACTGCAAGAAATTGCCATAGGCCTGTGACTCTCACGATGACGAGTTACGCTGGGGTTTGCTTCTCACACAGAAGACAATGGCTTCGAATTAGGCCAATCCTTTAGTAAGGCTTCCAGCACCGGTGTATTGGCTTTAGGCAGCGTGTAGTCTTGGCATTGCTGTGCATTTACCCAACTTAGAGGCTGACCTTCAACACCCTTGGGTGCACCGCTAAAACGCAGTACCTTATAAAAGCGCAGACTCACCTGCTTATCAGGGTAATCATAGACAATATGCTGAAACAGCTGGCAGTCATGTGGGGCAACCTGAACACCAAGTTCTTCATGCAATTCCCGGCATAGTGCCTGCTCAGGTGCTTCATCATCTTCAACCTTGCCACCGGGAAATTCCCACTTGCCACCCTGATGCTGGTGGCTGGCCCTTTGTGCTAACAGAATATTACCGTCACCATCTATCAGAATACCAGCAGCCACTTCTACTCGAGCCATTATCCTAAAGTCCTCAGTTGAATGCGTGTTGAAGCGCAGAGAAAAAGCTCGATAGCAAGGCCTTTATTGCAGCAACTAGTTGTTCTACTTGCAAAATAAAAAAGGCCGCTAGCGAGTTTTTTAACTAGCTTGAACCCGCATAGTGCTTCACCCAACTGGTGAAAAATATTTTTCATATTCAATAGGTTAAAAGACGAATGCACGGTCAACTGCGGAATCTAGGATTATCTTACCTTAGCTACGATAATCCGCATTGATACGCACATACTCATAGGTTAAGTCTGTGGTCCATACCGTTTCCTGATAAGTGCCACGCTGCAAATCCACACGGATGTTTATCTCTTCCAAATCCATCACTGCCTGGCCTGCCGCTTCAGTATAACTGGCAGCACGGCCACCATTAGCTACCAACAACACATCACCCAAATGGATGGTAAGTAGGTTGACATCCAGATCATGTACTCCAGCATAGCCCACGGCAGCCAAAATGCGACCCCAATTTGGGTCAGCAGCAAACAGTGCCGTTTTTACCAGTGGGGAATGGGCTATGGCATAGGCCACATTCAGACATTCCTGACGATTTTGGCCACCCTGCACCTCAATGGCTATAAATTTACTGGCGCCTTCACCATCGCGCACAATGGCTTGGGCCAGCTCTTGCATCAGGCTAATCAGAGCCCCACGGAACACATGGTAGTCATCGGTATTGGTGTGTAATGCTTTACCACTGGCACCAGTAGCAACCAACATACAGGAATCATTGGTCGACATGTCACCATCGACCGTAATGCGGTTAAAACTTAATTCCGCTGCTTCACGCACCAGATTTTGTGTTAACTCTGGCGACAAGGCAACATCAGTCGCCACAAAGGCCAGCATGGTAGCCATATTGGGGCGAATCATGCCTGAACCCTTGGCAATACCGCTGATGGTTATGTCCTGACCAGACAGATTAACCTTAACACTGGCACCTTTAGTGCGAGTATCCGTGGTAAGTATGCCTTCAGCTGCATCAGACCAACCATATTCGGTAAGCTTGGTAAAAGCTTGTGGCAAAGCATCGAGCAAGCAATCCATGGGTAAATGCTCACCAATAACACCCGTAGAAAAAGGCAGTACTTGTGCCTTAGATACGCTGGCCAATTTCGCCACTGCAGCACAAGTTGCTTCAGCATCCAGCATACCCTGAGCACCGGTACCGGCATTGGCATTGCCGGTATTGACTACCATTAACAATGGCTTGTGACTAGCCAGATGTTGGCGGCATATATGTACCGGGGCGGCACAAAAAGCATTGGCTGTAAATACACCAGCCATGGTGCTACCAGCTTGAGCCTGCATAATAACCAGATCTTTGCGACCCGCGGTTTTTATACCAGCACTGGTGGTACCCAGTTTAAAGCCGGCGATGGGAAAATAGTTTATTGTTTGCTCTGCACCAACCGCCATGACGTTTCCTTGTTATCTATTAGACTGGCTATGCCAGTTTGCCACAACACTGTTTGTATTTTTTGCCGGAACCACATGGACAAGGTTCATTACGCCCAATTTTTTTCCCTGCACCAACCACTTCCGCCTCACCAGCAGCAGCGGCTTGAGCCATGCGCGTTGCGGCCTGAGCCTGAGCATGTTGAAATTCCATAGCTTGTTGAGCCGCTTCACGTCGCTTGCGCTCTTCGGCTTCTATTTCCTCTGGAGAACGCACTTGTACATGCGAAAGTATACGTACGACATCTTCCTTGATGGCAAACAACAGTTGCTGGAACAGTTCAAAGGACTCGCGTTTATATTCCTGCTTGGGATTTTTCTGCGCATAACCACGCAGATGTATGCCCTGGCGCAACATATCCATGGTTGCCAAGTGTTCTTTCCAACGGGCATCAATCACTTGCAGCATCACTTGCTTCTCAAAAGTGCGTATAGGCTCAGCACCAACCACTGCTTCCTTGGCCGTATACTGCTCTGCAATAGCAGCCAAAATCTTGTTACGTAAGGTATCTTCATGCAGGCGATCATCTTCGTCCAACCACTTTTGCACTGGAATCTGCATGGCAAAATGGGTATTTAACTCCGCTTCCAAACCCGAAATGTTCCACTGTTCTGCCAAGCTTTGGGGTGGTATATGATTATCAATGCTACTGTTGACAACTTCTTCACGAATATTAACAATAACGTCACTAATCTGTTCAGCATTCATCAGATCATTACGCTGTTCATAAATCACAGAACGTTGATCATTGGCAACATCATCATATTCCAGCAGTTGCTTACGAATATCGAAGTTGCGCCCTTCCAGCTTGCGCTGCGACTTTTCTACGGCATTACTGACCATACGGTGTTCAATTGCTTCACCTTTTTCCATACCCAGTTTTTGCATCAATCCCTTAATTCTTTCCGGGGCAAAGATACGCAACAGGTTATCTTCCAGAGACAGGTAGAAACGAGACGAACCCGGGTCACCCTGACGGCCTGCACGGCCACGCAACTGATTGTCTATACGCCGGGATTCATGACGCTCGGTACCAATAATATGCAAACCACCCTGAGCCAAAACCAGATCGTGACGTTGCTGCCAATCAACTTTAACAGTCTCTTTCTGCTCCATACTGACATCAGCGGCCAAAGCCTGTAATTCAGCTTCCAGCTTGCCTCCCAAGACGATATCGGTACCACGGCCAGCCATATTGGTGGCAATGGTTACTGCTCCCGGACGACCAGCCTGGGCAACAATATGAGCTTCCTGTTCGTGCTGCTTGGCGTTAAGAACTTTATGCTCAATACCTGCTTTGTTGAGAGCCTGCGAGATCATTTCTGACATCTCGATCGATGCGGTACCAACCAACACCGGCCGCTGCTCACTGACACAGTGAGTAATATCTTCAATAATAGCAGCAAATTTTTCTTCCAGAGTCAGGTATACCAGATCGTTCATATCCTGACGCTGCACTGCCACATTGGTTGGAATAACCAATACATCCAAACCGTAAATCTGATTTAACTCAAAGGCTTCCGTATCAGCCGTACCTGTCATACCTGCCAGTTTGCTATACAAACGGAAATAGTTTTGAAAGGTAGTTGAAGCCAGGGTCTGACTTTCCTTCTGAATATCAACACCTTCTTTGGCTTCCACAGCCTGATGAATGCCTTCTGACCAACGCCGCCCAGGCATGGTCCGGCCCGTATGTTCATCAACGATCACCACCTGACCATTTTGTACAATGTAGTCGATATTCTTCTGAAACACGACATGAGCACGCAGGCCAGCATAGATATGATGCAATAGGGTTAGGTTAGTGGCTGCATACAGACTGTCGCCTTCGTTTAGTAGCCCTGCCTCTACCAGTAGTTGTTCCACATATTGATGACCATCTTCAGTCAATTCAACAGCGCGTTGGGACTCATCAAAGGTGAAGTGACCCACAGGCTGCTCATCACCCTCGACTTGTGGTTGAATTTCCAATTTGGGTATCAGAGTATTAATTGTCTGGTAAATAGCCGTATTGTCTTCAACCGGACCAGAAATAATCAACGGTGTACGGGCTTCATCAATCAGGATAGAGTCAACTTCATCAACAATAGCGTAGTTAAGTGGGCGCTGAACCTTGTCTGGCACACTAAACGCCATATTGTCGCGCAAATAGTCAAAGCCAAACTCATTATTGGTGCCATAGGTCACATCACAAGCGTAGGCCGCTCGCTTTTGCTCATTATCCTGGCCTCCCAGAATCACGCCAACACTAAGTCCCAAACCTTCATAGAGAGGGCGCATCCATTCCGCATCACGATTAGCCAAATAATCGTTTACCGTTACCACATGCACACCATTGCCGGGAATAGCATTCAGGTAGACTGCCAAGGTGGCCACCAGCGTTTTACCTTCACCGGTGCGCATCTCAGCCACTTTGCCATTATGCAAAGCCATGCCACCTATCATCTGCACATCAAAGTGGCGTAATCCCATAAAGCGCACAGAGGCTTCACGACAAACAGCAAAGGCTTCAGGTAATAGCTTATCCAAACCTTCGCCAGCTTCAAAACGCTGTTGAAATTCACTACGTTTAGTCGCGATATCGGCATCAGTTAGGCTTTGGCATTGGCTTTCCAAAGCATTGATTGATTGCACTATTTTATTAAATTTCTTAACTTCGCGATCATTTTTGGTACCAAAAATGGCCTGGAGAATATTAAACATTGGGCTATTTCTTTTTCATTATGTGTCAATTTATGGCTGGTTACTTTGGCTAATTGAAGTAGGGCCAATTGAGGTGCATCCAGTGCACCGCTAATAAAATTTGTCACCGTGTATTATGGGGATTTTCCTGTAATTTTAAAGCCCCCTGATACAGATAAGCAGCGCTTGCCGGCAAGTTTTATAAGTTTATATCCAGCAGGCAATAAAAAAGCCGGTTTAGCATATGAAAACCGGCTTTCTAGAGATTGTATAAAAACGACTGTGTGGACTATACGGCGTTAAAATTTGACTCAAAATGCTTATTTATCGCACACCAACAACACTGTTGCGTTAAATTATGCCGCCGCAGGTGCCATATAAGCAATCGGGGCCATATTTTCATCATCAAAAGTAACCACTTCCCAAGCATCTTTATGAGCCAACAGCTCACGTAACAACAGATGGTTCAGACCATGGCCTGACTTGTATCCTTCAAATTGACCAATCAGGCTATTACCTAACAGGTATAGGTCACCCACTGCGTCCAGCACCTTGTGCTTCACAAACTCATTCTTATAGCGTAAACCATCTTCGTTAAGCACCCGATAATCATCAACGGCTATGGCATTATCCATGCTGCCACCAAGAGCCAGGTTCTTGGAACGCAAGTACTCAAAATCCCGCATAAATCCAAAGGTGCGGGCGCGACTCACTTCTTTCACGTAAGAAGTACTGGAAAAATCCAGATATGTCGTACAGTTTTCTTTATCAAAAAGAGGGTGATCAAAATCAATGGTAAAGCCAACACGGAAGCCTTCATAGGGTACCAAAGTGGCTTTTTTGTCTTCCTGCTCAGCCAGAATAGGGCTCTTGATGCGGATGAACTTCTTGGGAGCATTCTGTTCTTCCACACCAGCCGATTGCAGCAAGAAAACGAATGGTGCCGAGCTACCATCCATTATCGGCACTTCTTCACCATTTAGTTCAACATAGGCATTATCAATACCCAAGCCGGCAAAAGCCGACATCAGATGCTCAATAGTACAGACCCGCACGCCATCCTTGACCAGATTAGTGGATAGCGTGGTCTCTCCTACGTTGTCAGCAATAGCAGCAATGGTAACGACTGGATCGAGATCAGTGCGGCAAAAAATAATGCCCGTATTGGCTGGAGCAGGATTTAAAGTCAAATAGACTTTTTTACCCGTATGAATACCAATACCTGTAGCACGGATCACATTTTTGAGAGTGCGTTGTCTTACCATTACGTCATCAACCTTGACTAAAAAATCGGCACATATTATACACTAAGTCCCATCCTTTTAACGAGAATTTGCATATTTATGACCACAAGGTCTAGCTGAGCTTAATCACTTAATCTGCCTGCCGGCGCAAAAATGCCGGAATATCCAGATAATCGATTTCGCCCGCAGCTTCACCTTGTGCTTCAGTTGCACCTGCTGCGTGTTGAGACTCACTCTTTGGCACCCCTGCATGGTCAGCAAATGACCTGTCAGCAGGCTGAGAAGGAGTCGACCTAGAATTATTGACCACAGCACTTATGGAAGGTTCATTATTTTTTGCAAATGCACTCCCCAAACCAGTAGCCACCACTGTCACCTTAAGCTCATCAACCATTTCCGGGTCAATTACGGTGCCTATCACTACCGTGGCATTTTCAGAGGCAAACTCTTCAACCGTCGCACCCACCTCGGAAAACTCTCCCAGATTCATATCCAGTCCAGCAGTAATATTAACCAAAATACCTTTCGCACCATTCAGGTCGACATCTTCCAGTAACGGGCTGCGAATAGCTGCTTCTGCCGCTTCGCGAGCTCGCTCTTCTCCCTTGCCAACCCCGGTGCCCATCATGGCCATACCCATTTCCGACATGACGGTACGCACATCAGCAAAGTCAACATTGATCATACCGGGACGAATAATCAAATCAGCAATGCCCTGTACCGCTCCTAATAATACGTCGTTAGCCGTGCTAAAGGCATTTAGTAAGCTACAATTTTTGCCTAGCACTGGCAACAGCTTCTCGTTGGGGATGGTAATCAGGGAGTCAACATGCTCAGATAACTCCTTTAACCCCTGCTCAGCAATCGCCATGCGCTTGCGGCCTTCAAATGGAAACGGCTTGGTCACCACGGCCACGGTGAGTATGCCCAGCTCACGCGCCACCTCTGCAACGATCGGCGCAGCACCAGTACCAGTACCACCACCCATGCCGGCGGTAATAAATACCATATCGGCACCACGTAATGATTCAGCAATACGATCGCGATCTTCCAATGCCGCTTCACGCCCAACCTGAGGATTGGCACCAGCACCCAAACCCTTGGTAATCTGGGTACCCAACTGCACCACTGAACGTGACTCCAGGCCTTTTAAGGCTTGCGAATCCGTATTGGCACAAATAAAGTCTACCCCAGTGACCTCACTGGAAAGCATATGCCCAACGGCATTGCCACCCCCACCACCAACACCGATAACCTTGATTACCGCATCTTGTGGTACATTATCTACTAATTCATACATGTCCATTTTATGCTCCTGGTCTTATTATCATATAACCCGTTCGGCTCCACTTCGTACGGGTAGAAAACACCTGTCTGGCTGAACCAGACAGGCATTAAAAATTTCTCATTATCCAATCTCTTGCATGTTGCCAAATAGGGCCCCGCCAAGCTGATGCTGCAGCAGATATTTTTTTGCTACCGGGGTTCACCTGTTGCTCGCTCGCGTAGTGCAATAAACCCAAGCTGGTAGCAAAGTTAGGCTCATCCACCAATTCCATGGCCCCTGCCAAAGGTTTGGGTTTCGCCAACCGCACTGGCATATGAAAAATCTCTTCTGCCAGCTCCACCGCTCCTTCCATCAAGGCAGTGCCACCGGTTAAAACCACGCCTGCAGCTAACGCATCTTCGTAGCCACTGCGACGCAATTCAGCTTGCACCAGAGAGTAAAGTTCCTCATAGCGAGGCTCGACCACCTCAGCCAATGCCTGACGTGACAAATCACGCGCCGGACGCTCACCAACACTCGGCACTTTCACGGTTTCCGTCAGGTCAGCTAACTGTGCCAGAGCACAAGCGTAGCGTACCTTAATGTCTTCGGCATGCACAGTAGGAGTACGCAGGGCCATGGCGATATCACTGGTCACCTGATCACCAGCCACGGGTATCACCGCCGTATGACGAATCGCACCACCGGTGTACACAGCAACATCCAGAGTACCGCCACCCATATCAATCAGGCAAACGCCCAGTTCTTTCTCATCGTCAGTCAGTACCGCGTGGCTGGAAGCTAATTGATTAACCACCAAACCATCCATACGCAGATCGCAACGGGTTAGACACTTTTCAATATTCTGCGCCACATTACGCGAACCAATAACAATGTGCACCTTCACTTCCAGACGCACCCCAGACATACCCAAAGGGTCACGGATACCATCCTGACCATCAATAACATATTCCTGAGGTAGAATATGCAGAATTTTTTGGTCGCTGGAAATAGCTACCGCTCTGGCAGCATCAACCACACGATCCACATCTGATTCACTAACTTCGCCACCTTCAATAGCGACAATCCCGTGGGAATTAATGCTGGTAATATGATTACCACCGATACCTACAGTCAGGCTATCGATCTTGCATGCCGCCATCAGCTCGGCAGCTTCGATAGCGCGTTTGATCGACAACACGGTCGATTCAATATCCACAATCATGCCACGCTTTAAGCCCCGCGCTGGCTGGCAGCTCACACCGGCAATACGCATGCTACCTTGAGCCGGCACCTCGGCCACCATGGCCACCACTTTAGAGGTGCCTATATCAAGGCTTACCAGCATGGGAGTATCGCTCATATCTGCCATATTCTGTTAACCAAAGCTCGCTTATTAAAGCTATCAAAGTGGCTAATTTCCTGCTTCAAAAGCAACTTTATTAGCCCCGTTTTATATACACCTAATTATCCCATATTTCAGCATAAATAGGCACCGATTTTTGCCTTATAATGGCCCCTAAATCTATCTCTTGAGCCAGTTCCTAACACCTTTCCAAAACCGCTTATCAATAACTGCCAAGAGTACTAATTGACAGGCTGTGAAACAACGGCCTTATCTGCCTTCATGGCCACAGCAACACCATGTGGGTAACGCCCATCTATGCGCGCAATAGGCTCTGGCAGAGCAGCCAAATCCGTATGATATATCTGTACCAGACGGCGCAAGCGCTGCATACCCTTGTCGCGCCCCAGCAACACCTCAATATCGTTATCCAGCACCAAATCAACGGCCCCACGTTTAGCCATATGCAAAGTATCGATGGCTAAATTTTCTGGCGCCAAAACCGCATTCATAGCACGGAAGTTATTAGCCATATTCAGAGTTTGTTCTATTGGCCCTTGCAGCACCGGCAGCGCCTCCAAATCCGGCACCAGATTAAGATCCAAGTCCAGTATTTGCCAATGATGATTCAAAACCTGATGTTGCCCCCAGCGCGCCACAATAACTTGCGGGCTAACCTCCACCATCAGCCGGTCGGGCCAAACGCGGGACACTACCGCATCATCAACCCAAACATTGTCTTCTACCTGATCTTTGACAGCATTGAGATTAACACCAAAAAAACGTCCCAGATTTTGACTTTGTAATTGCGCCATTAGCAGCTGTTGCTGACCCAGTGGAATATCGCCTTGCAAGACGACTTGGCGAATGGGTTGATTGACCCATGGGCTGGCGTAAATCCAACCCCAGTAGGCAATACTGCCCAAGACCGCTAGTAACAACAGCCTCCACAACAGGGAATTAAGCCAAGCTATCATTTTTATGCCCCTTTTTCGTCTGGCGCTGGATACATAAATTAAGTATCACTACCACTAACTGTTCATAGCTCAAACCAGCTTGCTGAGCCGCCATGGGAACCAAACTATGGCTAGTCATACCGGGTGAAGTATTCACTTCCAACAACCAGTCTTGACCCTGGACGTCACGCATCACATCAATTCGCCCCCAATCACCACATTCCAGAGCCGCAAAAGCTCTCACACACTCTGCTTCCATAGCTGTTTGTTGCTCAGCACTCAGAGCATTGTCAAAGCTGTACCGTGTATCACTTGAATAATACTTGGCTTGCAAATCGTAGAACTCATTGTCGGTTTGTAAACGTATAGCAGGCAAGGCCCGATCATTGAGGATGGCAACCGTGTACTCTTCACCAACAATCAACTGCTCAGCCATAACCTGCCGATCAAAAGCCTTGGCATCAGCATAAGCGGCTTGCATAGCCTCTATGGTGGAGACAATATTGACGCCCAGACTGGAACCCTCATGTACCGGTTTCACTACTAATGGCAAACCCAGCTTCTGTGCCACTGCCTGAAAATCACTGTGATCATGTAAAACCTGCCAGGCGGGTGTCGAGATGTTTGCACTTTGCCACACCATCTTGGTCATCAACTTATGCATACCCAAGCTGGACGCCATCACGCCACTGCCCGTATAGGGTACACCAAGGTATTCCAATACGCCCTGTAAAGTACCATCCTCTCCACCCGGCCCATGCATGGCAATAAAGGCTGCATCCATGGACGCTTGTTGCAGTTGTTGTAGTTGACTCAAACCTTGAGCCTGCGCTTGTGGGCTGGCCAGATCCACCCCAAAAGCATCCACGCCGGCGGACAGCAAATGCTGCAATACCTGCTGACCACTCATCAAGGAAATTTCTCGCTCTGCTGAGTCACCACCATAAATCACGCCAATACGGCCAGTTGGCACAGTTAATAAATCTTGCCAAGCCACTGCCAAACCGCCAGTTACATGATTATCCTTCATGCTTACTCCTGTTCCATGCTCGCCAATAGAGCTCGAGAAATTTGGCCAATATCACCCGCTCCCTGAGTTAACAACAGATCACCTGCTTGCAAAATATCTTCCAGTACGGGGGCTATAGCGGCACCGCGTTCAACAAAAACAGGATCCAGCGCCCCACGCGCGCGGATACTGCGGCACAAACTACGGCCATCAGCACCAGCTATCGGCTCTTCACCTGCCGGATAGACATCCATTAACACCAGCACATCAACACGTGACAAAACCTCAACAAAGTCTTCATAAAGGTCTCGTGTGCGACTATAACGATGGGGCTGATACACCATCACCAGGCGGCGTTGCGGCCAACCGGTACGAATAGCTTCAATAGTAGCGGCCACTTCTCGCGGATGATGCCCATAATCATCAACCAGCGTAGCAGAACCGGTTTTAGCGGGGTATTCACCTAATACCTGAAAGCGACGACCAACACCGGTAAAGCCGGATATGCCGGTTTCAATTTGCTTGTCTTCGATTTCTAAATCAGTTGCTATAGCAATAGCAGCCAAGGCATTTAAGGCGTTATGACGGCCCGGCATATGTAGCGTAATGTGCAAATCGTCCATACCTTTGCGGGCTACCTTAAAGTGGGTAGTCATACCATCTTGCTGCAGTTCGTAGGCACGAATATCAGCATTTTCATCAAATCCATAGGTAATGGTTGGACGACTAATCTGCGGCATTATTTCCCATACCACAGGGTCATCAATGCACACTATGGCCAAGCCATAAAAAGGCAAATTGTGCAAAAATTCAACAAAGGTTCGCTTGAGGCGACCAAAGTCCCCTTCGTAGGTCGACATATGGTCAGCGTCAATATTGGTAACCACAGCGGTCAAGGGTTGTAAGTGCAAAAATGAAGCGTCACTTTCATCCGCTTCTGCCACCAAATAACTACTGCTACCCAGTTGGGCATTGGTGCCGGCACTATTTAGTTTGCCGCCAATAACAAAGGTGGGATCCAAGCCACCAGCAGCCAAAACCGCTGCTGCCATTGAGGTGGTGGTGGTCTTTCCATGGGTACCTGCGACGGCAATACCATGCCGATAACGCATAAGTTCAGCTAGCATTTCTGCCCGTTGAATCACCGGAATACGATGCGCGCGCGCGGCTGCTACTTCAGGATTATCATCACCTACAGCAGTAGATGCTACCACTACGTGAACACCTCGCACATTGGCTTCTTGATGGCCAATCATAATGGCTGCACCTTGGGCAGCAAGACGCTCTGTCACTGGGCTAACCCGAAGATCCGAGCCACTAACCTCGTAGCCTTGGTTGAGAAGCACTTCAGCAATGCCACACATACCAACCCCGCCAATGCCCACAAAGTGGATTTTGCGCATGCGACGCATTTCAGGAATCACATATTGATGTGCCGGTGTTACTTTAACCACTGATGGCCTCCATACATTGTTGTGCAACAGCTTGCGTTGCCTGAGGTTGGGCGACACTGAAAGCAGCCTGAGCCATATTCTGACGTAACTCAGTCTGGGTTAATAATGGCAGTAGAGCCTGCACCAGACTATCTGCCTGCATCTGCGCTTGCGGCATAAGCACAGCAGCCCCGGCGGCCACCAAAATTTGCGCATTAGCCGTCTGGTGATCATCAACAGCATAAGGATAGGGCACTAGGATAGCCGGCTTACCAGCTACAGCCAGCTCGCTTACAGTAAGGGCTCCAGCCCGACAAATAATCACATCGGCCCAACCAAACGCGGCGGGCATATCATCGATATAAGCTTCAACTTGTGCATTAACGGCCTGTTGCTGATAAGCCTCACAGGTTGTTTGCAAATGTTGTGGACCACATTGATGACGTACCTGTAAAGATATATGGGCGGGCAGTTTCGCCAGTACCTGAGGTAACACCTGATTTAGCGCCAAAGCACCCAAACTGCCGCCAACGACCAAAAGTTTTATCTCCTGCGACTTCAGGCCAACATCCCTGACACGGGCAAAATCAGCCCGAATAGGATTACCAACAGTCAACACTGAAGGGTCTGCAAAAGTATCAGCAAACGCCTGCATTACTCGCCACGACAAAGGTCTTAGCAATTTATTTGTGAGCCCGGCAACAGCATTTTGCTCATGAGTCAGTAAAGGTATACGCCGCAAATAGGCCGCCAAACCACCCGGACCAGCCACAAAACCACCCATACCCAACACACAATCAGGTTGTAGATGGCCAATAATCTTCCATGCTTGCCATAAGGCTTTGCTTAAACGCCAGGGCGCTCCTAGCAATGATCCATATCCTTTGCCACGTAAACCAGCAATATCAATACAATGCAGCTGGTAGCCAGCTGCCGGAACCAGGCGTTGTTCTATGCCTTTACCACTGCCTAACCAGTCGATATGCCAACCCTGCTCAGACAAATAAGCCGCCGTACTCAGGGCCGGATAAACATGACCTCCAGTGCCGGCCGCCATAATTAGTATGCGTGGGGTTTTAGGCGCTGTGTTCGACATACGGCCCCTCCCCATTGACAAAATCAGCGGGGCCCTGCGGGGCCAAAGATTCCTGCTGCAGACGCTGATTATCAATTTGACGACGCTGCACCAATTGCAGCAAATAACTATTTTCCACACTAATACGTAATAAGATGCCCAGCATCCCGGCACAGGCAATCATACTGCTGCCACCATAGCTGACAAATGGCAGGGTTAAACCTTTAGTTGGCAATAGACCCAGATTCACCCCTATATTAATCATCGCTTGCGCTGCTATTAAGAAAATCAGGCCATAGCATAGATAGGCTGCATAGGGGCGCTGCAAGCGTTCGGCTATCTGTCCAACTCTTAGACCCCGCACGATCAATACGGCATACAGTCCGACCACTCCTATAGCGCCTATGGCACCCCACTCCTCTGCCAGCACCGAATAAACAAAATCAGTATGGGCTTCAGGCAGGTAAAACAGCTTTTGCATACTATTGCCCAAACCTTCACCAAACCAGCCGCCACGACCAAAAGCAATTTGTGCCTGAGTGAGCTGATAGCCAGCACCGAACGGATCTTGCCATGGCTCTAAATAGGTTAACAAGCGTTGCATCCGATAGGGTGCAACCCAAGCGATAGCTGCCACCACAGGTAATAACACCAGCACCACAGCTGTTAAGTGGAGTTTGCGCATACCACCCAGGAAAAACATGCCTACCACAGCCCCCATAAGCACCACAGTAGCACCAAAATCTGGTTCCAATAACAACAATCCACTAAAGATCATCATCACGATCATAGGTTTTAGAAAACCCACAAAGTTGGTTCTTACTTCTGCTTGTCGTCGCACCAAATAACCAGCCATAAAGGTCACCACGGCAACCTTGGCAAATTCCGATGGCTGCAGACTAAAGGAACCCAATGGAATCCAGCGTACACTGCCGTTCACTTCTCTACCCAAGCCGGGAACCAATACCACCAGCAGACTCAAAGCTCCTAATCCCATCAGCATAGGGCCATGCTTCTGCCAGAACTGTATGGGAATAAACAGGCAAGCACATAAGGTAACCAAGCCCAGCAGAATAAATATAGCTTGGCGTTTACTTTGATAGAAAGGGTCCAGGTGCTTAATAGCCGAAACATCTATGGAGGCCGAACTAATCATCACAAAACCAATCACCATTAAGGCGATAGCAGGCACCAATAGAGCCTTATCGAGATTTTGCGCATAAAGTAATTGCCATTGCTGCTGGAGCCAATTCATATCTGAGCCTCCACCAGTTGACAAAAATGTTCACCTCGCTGCTCAAAACTCTGATAAGCATCAAAGCTGGCGCAGGCTGGTGACAGCAATACCAAATCACCGGGTTGGGCAATACGCCTGGCCTGCTGCAATGCGGTTACCATATCGGCTGTGCGGTAAGTATCGATGTCACCGGTTAGCACACTACCAATAGCATCACCATCCTGACCATAAACCATGGCGGCACGGCCAAATTGACGCATAGGTGCCTTGAGATCAGAAAAATCAGCACCTTTGCCAAGGCCGCCAGCTAGCAAAATAACCTTGCCATCAATAGTCGATCCAAGGCCTTCAATAGCAGCTACCGTAGCACCTACATTAGTACCCTTGGAATCATTTATATAGGTTACACCACCCTGAGTGGCAACATATTCACAGCGATGGGCAAGACCGGGAAAACTGCGCAGACTAGCTAACATGGCCTCACGGGGTAAACCAATACTGTCCCCCAGAGCCAAAGCCGCCAAGCTGTTGGCGATATTATGACGGCCTTGCAAGGCCAGTTCCCGGGTTTTAATCAACCTGTCAAAACCTATACACAACCACTCTTCATCGGCACTAGCACAAACACCATATTGCTTCAGATCTGGTGCCGACAAGGTAAATTGGCGATGCTCCACATGTGCTGGTACCAGAGCCAGAGTCAACTGATCATCAGCATTCTCAACCACTTTTTTGCAACCCTGAAAAATACGGTGTTTGGCTTGATGATAAGCCATCAAATCATTATCGTAACGATCCATATGGTCAGGGCTAATATTCAGCACACAGGCTACTTCAGCACCCAACTGATGAGTAGTTTCCAATTGAAAACTGGACAACTCCATAACATACACCTGCACCCGATCATCAAGTAACTCTACCGCTGGTGTTCCCAAATTACCGCCAACGGCAACCCGCCAACCTGACTGCTCTACCATATGACCAACCAGACTGGTCACTGTACTTTTGGCGTTAGAACCAGTAATGGCCACTATGGGCGCCTTGGCAGCCGCCGCAAACAGATCGATTTCACTGTGCACCGGCACACCACTTGCCAGGGCTGCAACAACAGCCGGCTCAGCACAAGGTACACCGGGGCTCAGTATAATATTCTGCGCCGCCGTACATAGATCAACCTCAAAACCACCAAGCTGTACTGGTATTTCAGGCCATGCTTGACGCAACCTTGCCAGATAGGGCGGTGCTTCACGACTGTCAGCCACGATGACCCGCTGGCCTTGCCGGGCCAGATAATTGGCACAGGCAAAACCAGTTTTGCCTAAGCCCATTACCAGAGTATAGCGATCGCTGCCAATCAGTTGCATGGTGTCTATGATTCCTTTGCTAACGTAACTTAAGGGTCGCTAAACCAATAAGTACCAAAATTACAGTGATAATCCAAAAGCGCACAATAATCCGCGGCTCAGGCCAACCTGAAAGTTCAAAATGGTGATGCAAAGGGGCCATGCGGAAAATACGTTTGCCAGTCAATTTAAACGAGCCTACCTGCAAAATGACCGATAATGTTTCAATCACAAAAATACCGCCCATAATTAGCAACACCAATTCCTGACGTACAATCACTGCAATCACTCCCAGAGCGGCCCCCAGAGACAGGGCACCGACATCACCCATAAAGACCTGAGCCGGATAGGTGTTAAACCACAGAAAACCCATGCCGGCGCCCACCATAGCGGCGCAAAATACCACCAGCTCCCCTGAGCCTCGAATATAGGGAATATGCAGATATTCGGAAAACACAGAATGTCCGGTCAGGTAAGCAAAGACGCCCAGGGCAGCAGCTACCAATACGGTCGGCAAGATCGCCAAACCGTCCAAACCATCAGTCAGGTTAACCGCATTAGAGGTACCGACAATAACAAAATAGGTAAACAGTATATAAAGTAAACCCAAGTGCACGCTGACATCTTTAAAAAATGGCACAATCAGCTCCAACTCTTGTGGGTCCTGTGCGCTATAAAACAAAAACAAGGCCGCACCCATACCTCCTATGGACTGCCAAAAATACTTCCAGCGAGCTATTAACCCACGGGAATTTTTTTCGATGACCTTGCGGTAATCATCAACCCAACCGACCGTACCAAATACAGCTGTGACAAAAATAGTGACCCAAATATAGCGATTATTCAGATCGCCCCAAAGTAAGGCACTAACGATAATAGCCACCAGAATCAAGGCACCACCCATAGTTGGCGTACCCGCTTTTACCAAATGACTTTGTGGCCCGTCATCGCGAATGGCTTGGCCAATCTGCTTAATTTGCAAATGCTTGATCATATAAGGACCAATGGCCATAGCGATAAATAAAGCCGTAAGCACTCCCATGATGGCGCGCATGGTAAGGTACTGAAAGACCCCAAAAACAGTATAAAATTGTGATAAATATTCAGCCAACCATAAAAGCATAGGTTATTGATCCTGTTGTAATAATAACTTCACTACGCGTTCCATACGACTCGAGCGCGAACCTTTCACCAAACAACTCAAATTGTGCTTTGGCAAGGTTTGCAGGTATGGCACTACATCCGCTTGTGACGCCACCGCTATTGGATATTGGCCACCATCGGCAGCAAACTGATTGACAGCTGCCGCAACACGCGAGCCAACACCAATAAAATAAGTAATTCCAGCCTTGGCCGCATAACGTCCAAGGTCCATATGCAGACTATAAGAAGCCTCTCCAAGTTCCCGTAAATCACCTAAAATTAAACAGCTGGTACCACCCTGTTTTATCAACACATCGATGGCGGCCCGCACAGAAGAAGGATTGGCATTGTAGGTATCATCAATGACCAATACATTATTGGCCAATTCATGGCGCACCAGACGGCCACGGTAAGCCTCGCATACCTCCAGGCCAGCTCTGATTTGTGCCAAGGTCAGTCCGGCAGCTGATGCAGCTGCGGCAGCAGCCAGCGCATTGGCTACATTGTGGCGACCAGATAATTGTAGATGCACAGGACATTCCTGCCCATCAATACAAAGAGCAAAATCACTACCCTCGGCGGCTACAATAAGATGCTTGGCGTGCACCCGCGCGGCACCATTGTCGACACTAAATGACCACACCTGACAACCATCTGCCAGTTGTCGCCAATAGTGATAGCTGGCATCATCCAGATTCAGTACAGCCTGACCACCAGCACCCAGAGAAGCAATGATTTCACCTTTCGCCTCAACCACACCTTTAAGGCCACCAAAGCCTGCCAAATGAGCATCCTGAGCATTATTCAGTACCGCAATCTGCGGTTGACCTATACGACAGGTATAAGCGATTTCACCAACATGATTAGCTCCCAGTTCCAAGACCCGATAATCTATCCCCTGAGCCTGCATATTCATGATGGTAATAGGTACACCAATATCGTTATTCAGGTTACCCTGGGTCAATTCAACGGTACCGGCATGGGCCAAAATTTGCCCCAACATTTCTTTCACAGTGGTTTTGCCACTGCTACCCGTTACCGCTAACCACAAACCAGACATCTGCTGACGCCGAAAACGCGCCAGATCGGCCAAAGCTATACGGGTATCAGCAACCAGTATTTGGGCCAGATCAGTATCAATCTCAGTGCTAACCAGAGCGCCCACGGCACCTTTTTGCTGCGCCTGAGCAATAAACTCGTGACCATCAAAATTGGGCCCCACCAGGGCCACAAACAGGTCACCGACCTGCAGTGTGCGGGTATCTGTGGATATACGAGTAAAGCTTACGTCAGCGGTGACTTTGCGCGCTCGCAATGGCGCGCTTAATTGCTTCAAGTGCAGTTTCATGGGGCCAACTCCTGTAAGAGGTTGGCGACCTGGGTACGATCACTGAATGCTTGCCGCTGGCCGGCTATTTCCTGATAGTCTTCATGCCCCTTACCTGCCACTAACACAATATCACCGGGCTGCGCCTTATGTAGAGCAAAATCCAGGGCTCCTTTACGGTCACTGATAACCTTTACCTTATCAAGGTTGGTAAAGCCTGCCTGTATTTGCTGAATAATAGCCGCGCTATCCTCAAACCGGGGATTATCATCGGTCACCACAATCTGGTCAGCCCATTGCTCAGCCACTTGCGCCATTAACGGCCGCTTACCTTGATCACGATCACCGCCACAGCCAAAGACACACCATAACTGTCCTGTGTGCAGATGCTGGCGGGTTGCCTGTAACGCCGCTTGCAAGGCATCCGGTGTATGCGCATAGTCAACAATCACAGTCAGACCCGTCGCTGCAGCATATTTTTCCATGCGCCCGGCAACGGCATGCAAAGTGTTTAAAGCGTATTGCATGTCAGCTAAGCTATAATCCATTGCCAAGAGCACACCAATGGTTGCCAACAGGTTACTAAGGTTAAACTCGCCATAGAGACCAGTAGCCAGCTCTAGCTGACCCAAAGGCGTGGTTACTTTGGCTACCAGGCCGCGTGAGGTATAGCGCACAGCACTGGCGCTGATAACAGCCTCAGGGGTTGTGCGTCGTGTAGTGTAGGTCCACAACTGCACATCTGCTGCCATCTGTTCAACCAACACTTTGCCAAATTCATCATCAATATTAATAACAGCATGTTGCAGGCCCGGCCAGCTAAATAGCATTGCCTTGGCCTGAGCATAAGCCTGCATACTACCGTGATAATCAAGGTGATCTCTACTCAGATTAGACAGCACCGCAATATGAAACTGACAACCGCTTACACGCCCCTGATGCAGTCCATGAGATGACACTTCCATAGCACAAGCTTGTGCACCTTGGGCCTGCATCTGTGCCAGTATAGCTTGTACCGAGACAGCATCAGGTGTGGTATTGGGGCCGGGAACCAGATGCTTGAGCAAACCATTGCCTGTGGTACCAATAACGCCACATGTGCGACCCAAATTTGAACATGCCTGGGCCACATAATGGCTAATACTGGTTTTGCCATTGGTACCAGTAATGCCCGTTAATAGCAGCTTGGCACTCGACTCGCCTAACACCCGAGCCGCCAGTTTGCCTTGTTGTTGTGCCAATTGCTTTACGGCCACAATAGGCACAGTGAAGTTGGATGTTGCTACCAGTTGTAACTGGGTTTCATCAATAGCCACCACAGCAGCCTGTTTCGATTGCGCCTCGGCAATAAAACTGTGCAACCGCTGCGGGTCCCCTACGCAGGCAATAAACAGGTCACCTGCCACCACCTGCCGGCTGTCCGATGTAACACCAGTGACCAGCACATCTGTTGCCACTGGGTCCCACCCCAGTGACTGCCAGACAGCTGCCAAACTTGTTGCTTGCACACCCAACTCCACTGTTATCCTTGATTTGGCGCCAGATTATCTGGTGCCACATTTAATAAACGTAAACTCTCAGCCATGATGCGACTAAATACCGGCGCCGCTACTTCACCTCCGTAATACTGTTCACCCTGTGGCTGATCAACCACCACCACACAAACCAGCCGGGGCCGGCTAGCCGGGGCCATACCAGCAAAAATAGCTGTATAGGCTTCATCTTCGTAGCCACCCGTTTTGCCAGTCTTATGCACAGTACCCGTCTTGCCGGCTACCCGATAAGATGGCACCCGAGCGCGGGTCCCTGTACCACCCAACCTGGTTACGGTTTCCATCATGGCAACCACTTGCTGGGCCTGTTGCGCAGGCATAATACGCTCAGCTTCTGGCACCTCATCCAGCTTCAATAAAGACACGGGGCGTTTAAGACCATGACTGGCCAACACTGAGTAGGCGGCGGCCAGCTGCATGGGGGTTACGGCAATACCATAGCCATAGGCCATAGTTGCCAGATTTAACGGATGCCATTTGGCATAATTAGGCAGTACTCCTACACTTTCACCGGGAAAACCACTACCTGTATCCTGACCTATGCCAAAGCTGTAAAAGGTATCCCGCAGACTGTGTTCGGGCATGGACATGGCCAATTTGGTAACACCAACATTACTGGACTTGGTAATAATGCTGGTCATATCCAGGACACCATAGTTGCGATGATCACGAATACTCTTACCTTTGATACGAATAAAGCCGGGGCTGGTATCAACTTCGCTGTCAACAGTATACTGGCCACTCATCAAAGCGGCTGATACCGTGAGAGGCTTCACCGTCGAGCCAGGTTCAACCACATCAGTTAAAGCACGATTGCGCAGGCTATCAATGGCCATATTTTTGCGGTTATTAGGGTTATAAGAGGGTTGGTTTACCATGGCCAGCACCTCACCCGTTTGCACATCCAAGATAACTGCTGCAGCGGACTTGGCCTGATGTGATTGCACCACTGCTTTTAATTCTCGATAAGCCACATACTGCATACGCAAATCAATACTCAAGGTCAGATCTTTGCCAGGCTGTGCTGCCTGCAAAATGCGCAGATCTTCAACCGTACGTCCCTGACGGTCTTTTTTCACTAATTTACGACCACTTTGGGCCCGCAACCAGTCTTCATAGGCCAGCTCCAAGCCCTCCTGACCACGATCATCAACATTGTTAAACCCAACCAGATGAGTAGCCACCTCGCCCGCTGGGTAGTAGCGCTGAAATTCTCGTTGGCCGTACACGCCAGTTATATTCTTGGCCAATATAGCTTGTGCCTGATCCGGGTTCATTTGCCGGCGCAAGTACATAAACTCTTTGTTACTCATGCTGGTCAAACGCGCATTAAGCTTGTCAATATCCAAATCCAAAGCAATGGCTACATGCAAAGCCTCTTCTGAACCCGCCAACAACTCTTGTGGATGGGCCCATAAACTGACCACTGGAGCACTGATCGCCAAAGCCTTGCCATTGCGATCAAGCACCATTCCACGATGGGCAACCAAAGGCACTGTGCGTTCCATACGCGCATCACCCTGTCGTTGCAAAAAACTGCGTTCAGTCAGATTGAGGTCCACCAGACGCCATGCCACCAATCCAGCCGCCACTGACAGTAGCAGCCAAATAAAACGCATGCGCCAAGGATATTCAATCTGGTTCATGGCTGCCTCGCCATAATCACATCTGAGGCCGGTGGCACGTGCATTTGCAGTTGCTCACTAACCAAGTTTTCAACGCGGTTATAGGCACTCCAAGCACTTTGTTCAAGTAATAGCTGTCCCCATTCTTCTTGCATGGCATCGCGTTGTTGATGCATCAGGTGAAGCTCATTAACCAACACACGCTTTTCAAAGGAACTGTAAATCACCAGTTGCGCACTAGACACCAACAGCACCAAACAAACAAAGATCAGCACTAAGATGTAAGCCTGAGCTTTGCGACTGGCTTTTAACAATAAACCATTAAGGGCATAGCTGATATCTTTCATGCCAGCTTCTCCGCTACACGCATAACGGCACTGCGGGCACGAGGATTAGCTTGCACTTCCTCCTGACCTGGCTTGCGAGCTTTACCTAATAGCTTGAGACGACGTTGCAACATATCTTCAGTGACCGGCAAGCCAGGTGGCAAGTGAGTGTCACCCTTGGCTTGTTTGCGCATAAAGCGTTTGACAATACGGTCTTCCAAAGAGTGAAAGCTGATGATAACTAGCCGACCACCTGGCTTTAATACCTCCAGAGCAGCCTGTAAACCATCTTCCAGATCCGCAAGTTCACGATTAATATGAATACGAATACCCTGAAAAGCGCGGGTAGCCGGGTGCTTGCCTTTTTCCCACTTTGGATTGGCGGCGCTGATAATTTCAGCCAACTGTTTGGTACGCGTAATAGGTTGTTTGCTACGTTGCTCAATAATCGCTCTGGCCATACGCCGCGAAAATCTTTCTTCGCCATAATGATATAAAGCATCGGCAATTTCATCTGCCTCGGCATGCTGGAGCCATTGGGCCGCAGACTCACCCTGTTCCGGGTTCATACGCATATCCAACGGGCCATCATGCATAAAGCTAAAACCGCGCTCCGGATCATCCAATTGCGGCGACGAGACCCCTAAATCGAGCAGCACACCATCCACCATACCGCACCAACCACGTTGTTCTGAAACCTGCTGCAGATTAGCGAAGGAGGTCTGTGCTATTTGTAAGCGCGCATCCTGGTCACCCATCGCCGTGGCGGCGGCAATAGCCTGTGGATCCTTATCAAAAGCCTGCAGTTGACCTTGCAAACCCAAACCCTGCAAGATAAGACTACTATGCCCTCCCCTACCAAAAGTACCATCTATATAGCGCCCATGGGGATCCTGAAGCAGCAATTCCACTGCCTCATCCAACAGCACTGACTTATGTTTGTAATTGTCTGCCATAATTAACGCAACGATTTAAGTCCCGGTTAAAGTGATAATTCGTGCAAGGCATCTGGCAGCTCGCTAGACTCACTAGCTATCTGCAAATACTCATCTCGCCGCCCGTTCCATAGAGATTCGCTCCACAATTCAATCTTCTTGCCTTGGCCCAGCAAAATCGCCTTCTTGTCCAGTTGTGCATAATCACGTAACACAGCTGGCAAAAGAATACGGCCATTGCCATCCAGTTCAACATCCGTTGCATGGCCAATTAACAAGCGCTGAATACGCCGAGCCGCAGGGTTGAAACTGGGTAATTGCTCAAGTTTGGCTTGGATAAGCTCCCATTCCGGGAGGGGATAAATCATTAAGCAAGCTTCTTCAGTATCAATGGTAATTACCAACTTGCCGGCAGAGACACTGGTAAACATGTCACGAAAGCGCACAGGCATAGCCATACGACCTTTCGCATCAATGTTAATTGTCACTGCACCACGGAACATGAAACCTACCTTATTAAGCCAATAAATGGGCCATAAAACCACTTTAACCCACTTTTCTCCACTCTCAGAGTTTATTCATGGTTAGGCAAGATTGCAAGCGCATTGAAAAATATATTCTATAAAG
Organism: Gammaproteobacteria bacterium; assembly: GCA_030748435.1. Lineage (GTDB taxonomy): Bacteria > Pseudomonadota > Gammaproteobacteria > Pseudomonadales > Balneatricaceae > Njordibacter. The sequence goes on from JASMLZ010000018.1 coordinate 34,032, forward strand.
AAAACGAGGGAAGATCTGAACAATTGATAAATTCTATACTATATTCGGGACTGTCTTTGCGGACGTAGCATGGTAATCGCTGGCAACAGGCATTAACAGCAAGAAATTGCTATGTTCCTGGGCTCCTCGCAATGCGGCATTTTGGCACACTGGTTTTATAGAGCGGAAACACTATAAAATGGCATAAAGAAAAGGGAGGGATTCTTTTGCTTCACAAGGCACTCATTGCGGCGCATAGTGGTGGCTGGCTATGGGCAAAATGAGCAACCCAGTGAAGTGCAAAAATAACCGCTTTTATCATGTCATTTTATAGTGCTTGCGCTCTATATGCAGCACCTGACTCGGCACCAAAAGATGGGATTTGATCAATCTTGTCGCCTTGACCACATCTCGCTGTAACAGGTATTGCACCAGATCTTCATGTTCTTTTTGGTTAACATCAAACGCCGCATGACCAGCATTATGACGCAACCATAAATTACGGTAGCGAGATGCTTTCTCATACAAAGCCCAACGTGCCTGTAGCAATTGTTGCGACCCACAACCCGCAACAATCGATAAATGAAATGCCTGATGTAATTGTTCCCAGTCCTGCATATTACCCGCCATCAACAGCCCGGCATTAGCTTGCAGACGATGTGCAGCAGCGATGATTCCAGCTTCCCAAGCATCATCACCGCGGACAATAGCCAGTTCCACACACAGAGCTTCCAGATGCGCGCGAGCATCATAGATATCCAACATCTCTGCCTGACTGACAGGATGCACTCGATAACCCCGTTGATCTTCAGCAATCACCAATTGCTCTACTATCAGTTGTGAAAGAGCTTCTCTAAGCGGGTTGACCCCCACTCCGTAATGAGCCTTTAGAGCAGCCATTTTTAGCTTTTGGCCAGGTTCAAAATGCCCGGCAAGGATGTCTTGCTTCAGTCGTTGCATAACCTTGGCGGCGGAGTTTGCTTTACTCACGTATTTATCCAAACATAGATATGGTTAACACCAGTTATTGTATCACTAAGCAGCAAGGTTCAGCACCAAGTTACCAGCATGCGCCTGCAACCACTGTTTTGCAGATCGGTAGTCGGGGCAATAACGGGATACCATTTGCCAAAACTCCCGACCATGATGCATATAGCGCAAATGACACATTTCGTGCACCACAACATAGTCAAACACATATTCAGGCGCCAGCGCCAATAAGTAGTTAAACTTCAGCACACCGTTAGCATTACAACTTCCCCAGCGCGAGCGAAAACGCCGCACCTCAATACGGGCAGGGGGACGACACAAGTCAGCATTCATAACCTGCTGCCAATAGGTCACTCTGCGTTCAGCAAATGCCCGCGCCTGATCCTTATACCAACTTTCCAGCAACCTTAGCTGGCAGGCTTTACTGGTTTGGCGGCTGGTAACTGCCATTATCAACTGAGTATCTTTGACCTCAATGTAGTGACGCTTGGTAACTCGCACAGACAATACCAGCTGTTGATCAAATAAAGGCCATAACTCGCCTGTTTGCAGTTTGCGCATGGGGGGTTCAGGCAAGGCCAGTTGTGCTGCCTGCTTGGCTGCCAACCAATCCAAACGAGCCGATACCACCTCGGTGAGGGTACGTTTTGATAGACCGTAGGGAACCTGTAAGGTAATAACACCATTTTGTACTTTAAAACCAATACTACGCCGGCGCTTACTAACATTTATAGCGCAAGTTAGTTGGCCTATGCGCCAAACAGGCTGCGCTTGTAGCAGGTAATCAGAGGGGGGCGAAAATAAAGACATAGTGGGTATGCTAAATAGCAAGGGTTATTTATTGCAAGCAAGGATTTGAAAGTCCGCCGTAAGCCGGGTTCTGTCATGGACAGCCATTCATCTAGGACCTGCGTCACCACAGATCTCAAGCGACCTACCCGGTTCCAGCGCGGGTCACGCCTATAGGAACCCTATTTGGTCTTGCTCCAGGTGGGGTTTACCATGCCGCTGGATGTTACCATCAGCGCGGTGCGCTCTTACCGCACCCTTTCACCCTTACCGCCCGCAATTGCGGGTTTGGCGGTCTACTCTCTGTTGCACTGGCCGTGGGCTTACACCCCCCAGGCGTTACCTGGCACCTTACCCTGTGGAGCCCGGACTTTCCTCCCCTTGGATAATTCCAAGCAGCGACTGTCTGGCGGACTTTCAGGCGGCAATATAGCGGCCTTGCAAGATAATTACAAGGTTTTTAGGTTAATTGACGTATTACTTGTGGGTTGGAGTGTGGGCCGGGCTGTAGGTTGGACTCAGCGTGCCCCGTGAGCATAGCGAATGCTTTGGGTATCAGTCCAACAAGTCGGGTTAAAACCCGACCTAAACCAATATTGTAGGGTTAAAATCCGATCTATATAAAGTCAAACCTTACCCTGTAACCACAGGGCCCGTTCGTATAATGCTTTTTTCTTGTGGTTGGTTAATTTTGCCGCCACGGACGCCGCCTTTTTGATCGGTAGTTCAGCCAGTAGCACCTGCAACAAATTGTCCGTCTCTGCATCCATGGCCGCTGACTCAGGTGTCTTCGCACCATGGACAATCACGACAAACTCGCCCCGTTGCTGATTACTGTCAGCCAGCAGCCAATCCTGCACCTGTGACAAGGTTCCAGCTTTCACGGTTTCGTAGGTTTTAGTCAATTCTCTGGCTATCACCAGTTGCCGATCTGCACCCAGTACTTGTAGCATATCGGCTATACTCGCCAAAATACGATGGGGCGATTCATAAAATACATGCGTATGAGTAAGCGCTTGGATACTTGCCAACATCTGACAACGATGGCTGGTTTTGGCTGGCAAAAAGCCCATAAAAGTAAACTTATCTGTTGCCACACCAGCCACACTTAAGGCGGCCACCAAAGCACAAGGCCCGGCAATCGGAACCACTTTATAGCCTGCCGCACGTACGGCAGCGACCAGATGAAATCCAGGGTCAGAAATTAACGGGGTTCCTGCATCCGAAACCAGCGCTACTGACTGACCTTCTTGCAGGCGCGCAACGATCATGTCACTGCGTTGACGCTCATTATGATCATGTACAGCAAGCATGGGGGTAGTAATACCAAAATGCTGCATTAAGTGGGCACTGTGACGAGTATCTTCCGCGGCTATTAAGTCGACTTGCTGCAAGGTCTGGACAGCTCGAGGACTCATATCCTGCAAGTTCCCGATAGGCGTTGCTACTACATATAAATTAGGTGTGTTCATGCACTTTTTATCTCGTGATTCGACCAAGCAGGATTTTTTTCTAAAATTGCGGGTCAAAACTAGCTCGACAGAGTCTAATCGACTATCTTATAGGGTTGTTATTGTAACCTAATTTTAAGCCCCATTTAGCATGACGTTAAATTCTTCTACACCGGCACTAATAATGATAGCTAAGTGTCTGCAGACAAGCACAGCCATACGTTATGTGGCAGTCCTAACCTGCCTGCTCATTATAGCTGGCTGCCAGACCAACACTCAGCCACAAGCAACACCAAAAAAACCAGTGACAGCTGCATCTGTACCTGAACCGGCAACCGCTATTGAACCAAGCAAAACCCCTTTGGTTATTCACCTGGATATCACCACCCCACAACCAGCCAATAGCAAGCCAAGATACTCGGCTATAGATTTGGCAGAAGACAAGGTAGCTATAATACCAAAAGACACAATAGTGCTGCCGCAAGTGGCAATGACATCAACACTGCCTGCACCACAACAGCAACCTGACTCCATGGCTACTGATCACACCGAGGTAGCCACCAGCATAGCGCCTGTAGCACCATCAATCGATACACCTCCGGAATCTGACATTGCCAAGCCATCCACCCTCAACCAGATCAACCCAGCGGAACAGCAGCAGCAACTGTTGGATTTGGCTGACAGTATGTTGGCCGCCGGTCATATAGATTTAAGTTTGAATCTATTGCAGCAAATTAATATAGATCTACTTCCCCAAGCCTCTTGGGGCCATTACCTAGAATCCATGGCAACAGGCTATTTATTGACAGGCGACAGCTATACCGCCTTGCAATGGTTGGACCAAGCGCAAACCCTGGATCCAGCACCCGACCAGGCCAGCCATAAAAAACGTTTAGCACTGCTACAAAAAGCCTACACCAACAACGAACAATTTCTGCAAGCTGCCCTGAGCGCGATGGCACTGACTGACGGTCACGACCCAGAGAATAACAACTCAGTGCCATTATTGACCAACAATAATATGATCTGGAACCTCTTGATGCAGGTTCCCAAGCAGCAATTACGCAGGCACTTACAAAGCTCTCCACCAGCAACTACAAAAGCCTGGCTGGAACTTGCACTAAGCACCCATGGCTTGATCAATATTGACCTGCAGCAACAGGCAATAATGGTGTGGCAAGTTAATAATCCTTTACATCCAGCCGCTGTGCAACTACCCACTGCCTTGTCAGAGTTGGTCGACTTACAACCCAGACAGACCCAAAAACTGGCGCTGTTGCTACCCACCAGCGGACCACTGAGCAAAATAGGACAAGCTGTTATCGATGGTTTTATGGCCAATTATTATGCCGCCATGTCGCAATGTAAGAAGCCCTGTACAAGTTTGCCACAACTGGTATTTATCAATAGCCACACAATACAAGACTGGCAACAGTTCTACACTGATATGGAAAACCAACAGATTGATCTTATTATCGGCCCATTAGACAAGTCCAGGGTGGACCGCATTCACAACCTAAAGCAGCGCAACATACCAACTCTGGCGCTAAATTTCCTCAGTAGTGACAATGACAACTTAACTCTAGCCGATAAGGCGGGCCTGGACAGTCAACTAAGTCAGGCACTGCTTACTCATCTAGAGCAAAGGATCCCAGATCAACCAATAGCAAGGAAGACGGAGCAACCAACACTATTCCAATTTAGCCCGTCAGTGGAAGACGAAGCCCGCCAGCTTGCCACTCGCGGTTATCACCAGGGCTTACGTCAAGCGCTTATCATTCAGGCCAATAGCAGATGGGCACAAAGGGCCAGTGACGCCTTCCAACAGCAATGGCAAGCATTGGGCGGGCAGGTCACTGGCCAGATAAGCTATAGTGGCGATGGTGACCATGCTGATAGTATCAGCAAGGTTTTGCTTACTGATAATAGTAAAGAACGCCGTCGGGCATTACAAAAAACTATTGCTGAAAACGTCAGGTTTGAGCCCCGTCGACGCCAAGATGTGGACTTGGTATTGATATTGGCTTTGCCTGAAGATGCACGCCAGTTAATGCCAACACTAGCCTTTCACCATGCTGCTGATATCACTGTATATAGCACCCACCACGCCTATCAGGGGCCCACCGAAAGCACCCGTGATAGAGACTTAAACCGCATGTATTTCAGTGATATTCCGTGGATGCTAGAGCCGGACGTTATAGCCGATCAAGTTGCCGGTCTGTGGCCAAACCGCCAAAGGTATAGTCGCCTATTTGCACTTGGAGCCGATGCTTTTCTGCTGTACCCACGCTTACAACAGATGCAAATCTTCAATACCACACGCGTACAGGGTATGACCGGGCTACTAAGCCTTGATGACCAGGATCGTATTACTGCCAACCTAACCTGGGCACGCTTTCAGCGTGGTCAACCCAAAGTACAGAGCCAATGAGCTACAGTCAGCACATGGGTGACTGGGCGGAAGGCCAGGCCTGTCTGTACTTACAAGCAGCAGGTTGGCATATAATCACGCGCAATTTTCACTGCCGGGGGGGCGAATTGGATATTATTGCGAAACGGGATGCATTTATCAGTTTTGTCGAAGTAAAATATCGCCGCAGCCAAGCTATGGGGGGTGCCCTGACCAGCATTACCCAACAAAAACGCAAACACTTAACCTACGCGGCGCAAACCTTCTTGCAACACTTTCCCAAATACTACAGTTATAGCGCTCGTTTTGACCTTATCTGCGTCAGCGGTAGGCCACAAGGCCAAGTTAAGCTACAATGGCTGACAAACATTTTTTCACTTACAGACTAAGACCAGTATTATGGAATTGCAGGATCTAACTATTGCGCATTTCCACGATCATATAGGCGCCAGTGCAGAAGCAGCTGAAACGCTGCCTGCACATATCACCATGGCAGCGGAACTTTTATTCGCCTGTCTGGTCAATGACGGCAAGATATTGATTTGTGGTGATGGCCATCAGAGTGCTAATGCATCTCACTTATGTAACGCACTTATATCTCGTCATGGACAGGATCGGCCAGCATTACCGGCTATACATATTGGTGCCGACAGCGCCTTGCTAAGTACGCTTATACACCAGAACCCAAAGCAGGAATTGTTTGCCAGACAAATAACAACGCTTGGGCAGGCCGGCGATGTGCTCGTGGTATTGGCTGGGCCTCAGGATTCGAGTAATGTGCTGCAAGCCGTGCAGGCCGCACATGCTGAGGATATGCAGGTCATTGTTATCGGCAGCCAACAGATGCAACAACTGGATGCTGTTCTGGTACCCGATGACATTACCATTGGCGTGCCAGGTGAACGCTTTGCTACCATACTGCAGCAACAGTTGATGGTTGTACTTATGCTTAGCGATTTAATTGATTATCTATTATTTGGGAGCAACGAGTAATATGTTTAAGCTTTTTTTCAAATTGGCGATCACACTATTGGGATTCAGTCTTGTCGTGGCTTGTACACCCGCAAATCTGAGTAGCGAGCCTTTAGAAGTTAATGAAGGAAGCCGCTCTCTAGGTACAGTATACAATGATCAACTGATCGAAAACCTGGCTAATGACAGCATCCGTCGCTCGTCCACACTATTGAGGGAGGCACACTTCAACGTGGTTGCCTTCAATGGTATTGTGTTACTGTCTGGCCAGGTGCCAAGTGAAGATACTCGCACTTTGGCTGGCGCCAAAGCACAGTTAGTGGTTAATGTGCGCAAAGTACATAATGCTTTAACTATTGGACCCGCTTCAAAAACACTGGTACGTGCCAATGACGCACTGATTACCACTCAGGTAAAGACCATGATGATTGGTGAAACCATGTTCCCAGCCAGCCGCATTAAAGTCTTTACGGAAAGTGGTGTGGTTTACCTGATGGGGCTGGTGACCAAGGCTGAGGCCAAATGGGCAATCAACATTGCCAGCCGTGCACGGGGTGTGCAAAAAATTGTCAAGGTGTTTGAATATATAGACTAATTGCCGAGTTTAAACAAACGTCTTGGCGATCCCTTTACTCAGTCGTTGGGAACATCGTGAAGTAATCTCTTGCTGCAAGTGTATGCTGCAAGAGATTACTGCCTTGCTGCGTTCCCCGCCATAACGGGGGCTTAAAATAACATCTTTGGCATCACTTAATAACCTTAAGCGTAGGCCGACCTTTGGGTTTGTCTGACACTGATTTTGGTTCAGGAACTGGATCTTCCGGATCAGGCATGCCCGGCTCATAACCAAAGCCCATGCCCTGCCCTGATTGTTTGGCATAAATAGCTTTAACAGCTAATATGGGTGCATATACTTGCATAGGCACCCCCCCAAAACGGGCACTGAAGCTTACCGCTGCATCGGCTATCTCTAGGTTTTGCACCGCTGAAGGGGCTATATTTAAAATAATCTGCCCATCCGAGACAAATTGCTCAGGCACCATAACAGATGCAAGGGTCGCATCTACTACCAAATAAGGCACATCATCATTGTCCAAAATCCAATCATACAGAGCCCGAATTAGATAGGGACGACTTGGTGTCATGGACATAAACGCCGTTCCTTATATGCGCATTTCGCGTTCAGTTTCAGACAGGCTCTCCTGAAAACCCTCACGCTCAAACAAACGCTCCATATATTCAAGCATCGGGGCCGCCTGCTGCTCAGGTAAATCAATACCTAACTGGGGCAAACGCCACAAAATGGGCGCTATACAGCAATCAACCAGTGTAAATTCTTCACTCATAAAGAAATCTTTTTCAGCAAAAATAGGCGCTGTGGCAATCAAACTATCACTCAACTCCTGCTGGGCTGCTGCTACTTTATCATCATCATCAGATGTCAGAATCAAATCGGCCAGTCGACACCAGTCACGCTCAATACGATACATATAAAGACGGCTCTCAGCACGCGCCACCGGATAAACCGGCAACAAAGGCGGATGCGGGAAACGTTCGTCAAGGTATTCCATCATGACATTGGCTTCATATAAAACCAGATCCCTGTCTACCAAGGTTGGTAGGCTATTGTAGGGGTTCAGATCAGCCAAATCTTCTGGCTTGTGATCTGCATCTACATCTATAACATCTACCGTGACGCCCTTTTCTGCCAGCACTATACGGACACGATGGCTATAGTGACTAGCACCATCGGAAAAGAAGGTCATAGAAGATCGTTTGGCGACTACACCCATTGCGGTTTCACCTCATATTTATTGATTAATGCTTTTGCATTGTAAACTACTACGCGACCCAACCACGAATTGCTCCGCAGTTAAAGGTCGCGTGAAAAGGAACCCGATTCCTTTTTATAAATGGAAGCTATATAACTTAGACAAGTACAATAGTTTCACGTAACAACTTAGTGGATATCTCGCCAGTACTCTTTATACAAGAAATAGAAAACCAGAGTCATAAACAATAAGAAGATAATCACTTTAATACCCAAACTCTTACTCTCTTGCAAATAAGGTTTGGATGTATAGGCCAAAAAGTTGGTCAAGTCATAGGCAGCCTGATCAAATTCGGCTGGAGTCATAGAGCCAGTGCCCTCGTCAACCACCAATATATCACACTTCTGCGTTGTCATCGGCTTACCGGTCAAGGTGTCAAATACTGGCTTACCATTATCCATCATGGGTACCTGACCACAGGTCTGACGCTGAATGCCTTGTATTTCAGCCAGCACGTTGGGCATACCAACACTGGGGAAGACCACATTATTAACGCCATATGGACGATCGTTGTCAACATAGAAACTACGTAAATAAGTGTATACCCAGTCCGCACCACGCAGGTTAACTGCGTTGGTCAAATCCGGTGGCGGCGCACCAAACCAAGCCTGAGCTTGCTTTGCATCCATGGCATTGGTCATCTGCTCACCAATCTTTTGGCTGGAGTGCACTAGGTGCTCCATCATCAAGTCAGCTGGAATCTGCAGATCCGTAGCGGCTCGCTCATAACGCTGATACTGGGCTGAGTGACAACCCAAACAGTAGTTTACATATAGTTGCATACCACGTTGTAGCGATTCCTGATTTGTAGCATCAACCTTGATATGATCCAAGTGAACGTTACTGCCACCTGCAGCTACGGCAAATACAGGTGCTAATAACATAGCACCAATTATCAATAACTTTTTCATTAGTCTGTCACCCTCTCTGGTACAGGCTTCGTTGCCTCCATCCGCGTATAGAATGGCATCAACAGGAAGTACAGGAAGTATAGCAAGGTACACCATTGAGCTAACAGTGTGCGGCCAGGCGTCGCACTCTTGGTACCCAGATAACCAAGAATAAAGAAGCTGATAACAAAGATAATCAACCAGATGCGGCTTAACCAGCCTTTGTAACGCATGGATTGAACTGGACTACGATCCAACCAGGGCACTACAAACAGGACTGCAATCGCGGCCCCCATAGCCACCACACCCCAGAACTTGGCATCCATACCAAACAACGGATAGGTAATGGCACGCAAAATGGAGTAGTAGGGCGTAAAATACCAAACCGGCGCAATATGCTCAGGCGTCTTCAGGGGATTAGCAGGCTCATAGTTGGGCTTTTCTATAAAGTAACCGCCCCCTTCAGGGAAGAAGAAAATAATCAGACAAAATACGGTCAAGAAAATCCCTATGGCTACCAGATCTTTAATCACTAAATAGGGGAAAAAGGCGACCCCATCTACAGGCTTGCCATTTTCATCCTTGTTCTTATCTATCTCAATACCATCCGGATTGCTGGAGCCCACATCATGTAGAGCCAGAATATGCAGCACCACCAAAGCCAAAATAACGATTGGCAGGGCAATAACGTGCAGTGAGAAGAACCGGTTCAAAGTGATACCTGATATCAGGAAGTCACCACGCACCCAGATCATCAGATCATCACCAATAACGGGAATAGCGCCAGCCAGAGAAAGGATTACCTGTGCGCCCCAATAGGACATCTGCCCCCAAGGCAACAAATAACCAAAGAAACCTTCTGCCATAAGTGCCAAATAAATAGCCATACCAAATAGCCAAATCAGTTCACGTGGCTTCTGGTATGAGCCATACATCAAGCCGCGGAACATGTGTAGATAGACCACAATAAAGAAGGCCGAAGCACCGCTTGAATGCATATAGCGAATGATCCACCCCATTTCTACATCACGCATGATGTATTCAATCGAGGCAAAAGCCCCTTCAGCAGATGGCTCATAAGACATGGTCAGCCATATGCCAGTAAGAATCTGGTTGACCAAAACCAACAGGGAAAGAACACCAAATACATACCAGAAGTTAGCTGGAGCAGCATAGTACTTGGACATATGCTCTTGCCACATTTGGGTCATGGGAAAGCGATCATCGATCCAACGCAAAACACCTTTTTCAGCCTTGGGACGATTAGGATTACCGACAGCCATTATGCATTACCTCCGTCTTCACCAATCACAATCACACTATCATCAACGTAAAAGTGTGGTGGAATATCCAGATTAGTTGGCGCTGGCTTAGCCTTGTAGACACGACCAGACAAATCGAATGTGGAACCATGACAAGGGCAATAGAAACCACCTTTCCAATCGGCACCCAAGTCCGCAGGAGCAATTTCTGGCCGGTAGGTTGGTGAGCAACCCAGATGGGTACATATACCAATCATAACCATAAACTCGTCACGCAGGGAACGAGCAGAGGTACCTGGCACATAGGTTGGTTGCTTGGATTTTATGGATTCAGGGTCAGCAACACTATCATTAAGGGTAGCCAAATTAGCTAGAGCTTCAGCCGTACGACGCACAATCCACACAGGCTTGCCACGCCATTCCACTATCATTTGTTGACCAGGTTCCAACTTACTGATATCCGCCTTCACCGGGGCGCCAGCCGCTTTGGCTTTGGCGCTCGGATTCCAGGAAGCTACAAAAGGTGTTGCCGCACCTACTGCACCAGCCGCACCCACCACAGTGGATGCACCTACCAGTAAGCGACGACGACCTTTGTTTACGCCATCATTACTCATTCAATTTATCTCCAGCAAGTACTGGCTAGCAAAATCAACCAGCAACTTGTCCTTTCGAGGTGTTATAAAGGGCCAAAAATTACCAGCGCATATGTTAAAGGAAAGCCCTAAAATAGACAAGGTAAATAACCCTATGATCCGTGCGACAAAAGGCTGATTGGTATTAAACTGAGCAAAATCAAATCCCAATCCACCAACCACATTATATTGACAAAGATGACTGGTGTACTATGGCAAATTACCATTTTAAATGCAAAAACCCAGCACAATGGCTGGGTTTTTTGAACAATATTTCCAGAAATCTAACGCTTGGAAAACTGTGGCTTCTTACGCGCTTTGCGCAGACCCACTTTCTTACGCTCAACCTCACGCGCATCGCGAGTAACAAAACCAGCGGCACGTAGAGTAGGACGCAGGGTTTCATCATATTCCATCAAAGCACGTGTAATACCATGACGAATAGCACCGGCTTGACCGAAGCCACCACCACCGGTAACAGTAATCTTGATATCGAACTTACCAACAGTTTCAGTCAATTCCAAAGGCTGACGCACGATCATGCGAGCCGTTTCGCGACCAAAGTAGACTTCGATAGCACGATTATTAATGGAGATATTACCTGTACCAGGAGTCAGGAATACACGAGCAGTAGAGGTCTTGCGACGACCAGTACCATAGTATTGAGTAGCTGCCATGATGATCTCCTTACAATGTCAGTTCTTGAGGCTGTTGCGCCTGATGTGGATGCTCATTACCAGCATACACCTTCAACTTGGTGTACATGGCACGCCCCAGAGGGCCCTTTGGCAGCATACCTTTAACAGCGAACTCAATAGTACGCTCAGGAGCATGATCAACCATCTGTTCGAAAGACATGGAACGCAGACCACCAGGATAACCAGTATGGCGATAATACATCTTGTCTTGAGCCTTGTTGCCAGTCACGTGAACCTTCTCGGCATTAACCACAACAATGTAGTCACCAGTATCAACGTGAGGCGTGTATTCAGGCTTATGCTTGCCACGCAAACGGCGGGCGATTTCCGTTGCCAAACGACCCAAGGTTAAACCTTCTGCGTCAACAACATACCAGTCACGAGAGACTTCGGCTGGCTTAGTACTTACGGTTTTCATATCGATAACCTATGCTGGGCGAAATGGATCAATAGACCTACTTCGCATTTACCTATAATTATTGGTTATGCGTTACACCGGATAAGGCAAACCCATAACTTGATAGCGCAGAAAATCTGCGAGGGCGAATTATATAGGAATAGATCTAAAAAGAAAACTCCTTTTAAGTGTTTTACCAAGGAGAAGTGGGGCAGCCTATGCCAACCCGGTTTATGCACTAACCGGGCTATTGCCAAGCCGTCGTCAGGAAGTCGCTCTTTTGCTGTATTAGCTTACACTACTGGGTTTCACCGGGATATCATACTGGGGACGATCTACATTAGCATCTGTTTCACGCAGACCATAACGCTCGTCCAAAGTACCATGCTCGGCATCAGGCGTCTTGGGTGCATAGTCCATGGGTGGACGAACCATAACCTGTGGCATCTGCTCAGCCACCACGCGCTGCTGACTACTTGCGTCAAGCGCCAACAAAGTCTCCACCGCCTCAGGGTCATCACACAATGCCTGTGCCCCCTTACTCAGCTCAGCATGTACTTTGCGATAACTGTCAGTCATAGTATTCACCGCGGTGGCTGTGTCAGCAAAATGCAGGGCTACTTTTTCCTTGTATTCTGCCAACTCGGACTGGGCCGCGGCCAACTGCTCAGTGAGTTGGTTTTGCACCGTCATATCAGAATTATTATTGCGACCAATGACAAAACCAATGGCCAAACCCAGCAACAGGATTACCACCCAAAAAAACCAGTCGTTGCCTAATAATTCCACACTTGTCTCCTAACAGCTTGCCGATATTGACACCCTACCCCAAGATAGGGTCAATAAGGTCTTATTGTAATGAAAAAAAACAATTAAACCAGCGCCTACACCCAGATAGAGTCAACTAAATCACCTACTTGTGCATATTTTTTATTTATATCCACCATGGGCCACCAACAAGATCATGAAAATGACCCTGACAAGTGCTAAAATGCCTGCCTCCATTTAGCACACCCAGGTAATCCGACTGAGGCACACCATGGACACGCCACTTTCCCGCTATCAGGCCGATCAGGCCCGTGCAGAATTCAGTGCAGACGCTGCTCAAATGGAAGCCATCGGTCATTTGCAACGGCTATTTGACGAATTGCAAAGCCCCAGTGCCAAAGCATCAAGTTTAAAACGCCTGTTTGGGCGCAGTTCAAACAGCACCCCCAAGGGCTTGTATTTCTGGGGCGGCGTGGGTCGCGGAAAAACTTACCTGATGGATATCTTTTTTGAGTGCTTGCCAAACAAACACAAGCAGCGCACACACTTTCACCGTTTTATGCGCGACGTGCACCGACGACTTGAAGGCTATCAGGGCGAGCGCAACCCCTTACAGAAGGTGGCAGCCGATCTGGCTGCTAAGGCCAAGATTATTTGCTTTGACGAATTCTTTGTCACAGATATTACCGACGCCATGATTTTAGGTGGGTTAATTGAAGCACTAATGGCACATCAGGTCATTTTAGTGGCTACTTCCAATATCGAACCTGCCAGACTGTATGAAAATGGCCTGCAAAGACAACGCTTTATGCCTGCTATTGCTTTATTACAACAACATACCGTTATTGTGAACGTGGACGGTGGCACTGATTACCGTTTACGCAACCTGCAACAGGCTGAATTATATCACTGCCCACTGGATGCAGATGCAGATATCAGCCTAGAAAAAAGCTTCTGCGCACTGGCACCGGTAACTGACGAATGCCAAATTGATGGTTATATGGAAATCAACAGACGCCTGTTTCACTTCCGCAAACAATGTGAAGACGTGATCTGGTTTGACTTTGCCGAACTGTGCAACAAGCCCCGTTCACAAAATGACTATCTGGAAATCGCCTGTGAATACCACGCCCTGCTATTAAGCAATGTGCCACAAATGAGCCGTCATACAGACGATCAGGCCCGCCGCTTTGTTAATCTGGTGGATGTCTGTTACGACGCCAATGTGAAGCTGATTATATCAGCTGCAGTAGACTTGCTGGATTTATATGCCGGTGGCGGGCTGGACTTTGTTTTTCAACGCACCCTCAGCAGACTGCAAGAAATGCAGTCGGTCGAGTACCTTGCCAAAGGCCATATTGCCTAGCAAGAGACCGCTGCACTAGGTTCACAATGACCTAGTTATAAGTTGTTCAATCCCTCCTTAAGCAGGATTATCGACATCAATAAACTCACAATCCAAGCCCATTTCAGCCCGCAAATGCTGAGCCAGGGCCTGCACTCCTCCACGCTCTGTAGCATGGTGGCCAGCAGCAAAATAATGTATACCATTTTCTCTGGCGCTATGCACCGTCGCTTCAGATATTTCACCGGAAACATAAGCATCCAGCCCTAACTCAATAGCCTTATCAATATAACCTTGAGCACCGCCTGTACACCAACCAATGCGCCGAATTGGTCGCTGATCAGGCGCTATATGCAGAATCTTGCGTCCCAAACACTGCTCCAGTGACAAGGCCACCTGCTCAGCACTTTGCTCAATCGATAACTCACCCCACAAACCAAGGCCTGTGGGCCCCTCACCCGTTAAGTAGCCAGCTACCGGCCAGCCCATAAGCTGCCCTAATTGCGAATTATTACCCAGTTGCGGATGACAATCCAACGGCAAGTGAAAAGCCCACAAATTAATATCATTAAGCAACAAACTTTTGATACGCCGCTGTTTCATGCCAACAATGGCGGCTGCCTCGTTGCGCCAAAAGTAACCATGATGCACAATAATAGCCTGCGCCTGCAACGCAATAGCCTTGTCTACTAAGGCCTGACTTGCCGTCACACCCAGCACGATTTTACTTATATTAACAGCTCCTTCAACTTGTAAACCATTACAGCAATAGTCGTTAAACAATGACACCTGCAGCAGCTTAGCAAGGTGTTCATCAAGCCCGGAGCGTAAAATAGTCATAAATAATTCCAAATAATAGCAGTATAACGCAGTAACAAAGTAGCAATAGGCCGGTAAAATTTTGCCAAGCCAGTGACGAAAGTTTAAACTAATAACCAGCTAACACCAACTATCAGGCAGACTTCAGGCCCATGTCCAAAACCGCTAAGTATCTTGGCTTTTTTATTCTTCTCGGCGCAGGCACAGGGCTAGCCTTGGGCTGGGCTGGACTGGGACAAATAACACGTTGGTTTGAGGGTTTCACCTCGCCTATAACCTATAGCCCATCCCAAACTTCTGCCGGCTATGCCGATACAGTGGCAAAGATACTGCCCTCGGTAGTCAGGATTTATGGCATCCGTATCGACCAAGATGCCAACCCCAAGCTATTGCAAGACCCCCATTACCAACAGTTTACCGTCGGTCAGCCCATCACTGAACAGGTTGCGGGGATTAGCTTCGGTTCTGGCGTCATAATTAGCCAGACTGGTCATATACTGACCAACCACCATATTATTGCCCATGCCGATCGAATTGAAGCTGACCTTTATGATGGCCGTAAAGCGCAAGCAACCATCATCGGCATCGATCCGGCTACAGATTTGGCGTTACTACAGATAGATCTACCCGCTTTGCAGCCAGCCTTAATCCCCGCACAAATAAATAGCCGCCCGGGCGATATTGTTTTGGCCATTGGCAACCCCCACGGTCTGGGTACCTCAGTCTCCATGGGTATTATTAGTGCCATGGAGCGTAATCAGTTAGGCTTAAATACTTACGAAAATTTTATCCAAGTGGATGCCCCTATCAATCAGGGCAACTCAGGTGGCGCGCTGATTAATACTGCAGGACAGTTAATTGGCATTAATTCAGCACATTATTATAATACCAGCACCAGTACTCGCAGCCAGGGTTTGGGTCTGGCTATTCCTATCAGCACAGCCAAACAGATAGTAAACAGTATAATACGCGATGGTAAGGTTATTCGCGGCTGGCTTGGTGTTACCAGTGAGCTAATAAGCCAACAGGCAGCAGGCGCACTACAACAATATGGCCAAGACGAAAAAATTCTTATTACTGGTGTCTATATTGGCAGCCCAGCCCATAAAGCAGGCCTGCAGCAAGGTGACATTATCACTCAATTTGATGGCCAAAGCGCTGACAATGCCCGGGCAGCGCTCGACTATATAGCTGATCTAAAACCCGGCTCAAAGCTCAGCATAACCTATCAGCGCAAGGGTCAGGAAGCCACCACTACTGCTACCATTGGCGTTCGTCCCCCAAGTCAATAAGTAAGATAATAATGAAGCACAAAGACACGCTTTTTGCCACACCCATGGAAACCAGCCCCTTTGAGTTTAACGCTCAGGTGGCAGATGTATTTGACAATATGATCCAACGCTCTGTGCCCGGTTATCATTTTCTATTGGACGTCATAGCAGTACTGGCACAACGCTATGGTGCGAAAGACAGCCAGTGTTATGACCTGGGCTGTTCACTGGGCACCACCAGTTTGCGCCTGCGACAAAATTTACCCGCCAGCTGTCATGTTATTGGGGTCGATAATTCTGCCGCCATGGTGAGTCGCTGCAAGCATAATATGGCTCGCGACCATAGTCAGGCCAGTTATGAGATTTGCCAACAAAATATACAGGATACCCGCATCAACAATGCATCAATAGTGATTCTGAATTTCACTCTACAGTTTATTGATGATCAGGAACGACAAACTATTCTTGACAACATTTATGCAGGTATGAATCCGGGGGGAGTACTGCTACTGGCTGAAAAGGTGTGTTTTGATGCCTCTGAACAACAGCAACTGCAAACTACTTTATACCATGATTTTAAGCGCTTGCAGGGCTATAGTGATCTGGAAGTTGCCCAAAAGCGGGCCGCTTTGGAAAATGTGCTTGTACCCAATACACTGCAACAACACCGCCAACGTCTGCACACAGCCGGTTTTAAGCAAACCGAAGTGTGTATGCAATGTTTTAACTTTGCTGCCTTGCTGGCCTTTAAGTAATTCCACCTACACGCAATACCATGACTATTTTATTTGATGCTTTTTTTGCAGCAACGACTGATTCCGAATTAGCCGACTTTCACCCACAGTTACGGGCCGCTTTACAACAGCATTACTATGCTAAACCACACGGCCGCAGCGCTGAATGGGATCAGGCTCTGGCCTCTCTGCCACAAGCCAAGCTCACTGATGTCGATCTATCACAGGAGCGGATCACACTGCCTCTGCCTGACGACTGGCAACTAGACCAAAGCCAACTACGAGACACCTTGATGACCTTTAAACCATGGCGTAAAGGTCCATGGCACTATCTTGGCATCGATATTGATACGGAATGGCGCTCTGATTGGAAATGGCAACGTATCTTTCCTCACTGCAGCGATCTGACCGGACGTAAAGTGTTGGATATTGGCACTGGCAATGGCTATTTTCTGTATCGCATGCTGGGTGCTGGCGCCAAACTGGCTATTGGTATTGACCCAACCCGCATCTTTTTATATCAGTTTCATAGTGCCCAACGCCTATTACCTGACAATGGTGCGCACCTGCTGCCTCTGCGCAGTGAACATCTGCCTGCTTTTGGATGTTTTGACACGGTGTTTTGCCTCGGCGTACTTTACCATCGTCGTTCACCTATTGATCATCTGCAGGAGTTGATGAGTTATTTGCGTCCGGGAGGTGAATTGGTGTTGGAGACCTTAGTGGTACCGGGCGATAAGTACACCATACTGGTACCAGAAGATCGTTATGCCAAAATGGCCAATGTCTGGTTTTTACCCAGTACAGCTGCACTGGAAAATTTATTACACCGCGTTGGTTTTAAAGCCGTACGGACAGTAGATGTCAACCAAACCAGCTTGCAGGAACAGCAAAGCACGCCATGGATGACCTTCCACTCCCTGGAACAATTTCTTGACCCTGCCAATCCGGACCTTACCATAGAGGGCTATCCAGCACCCTTGCGGGCCACATTAATAGCCACTAAATAACCCTGTGGTTATTGGCTGGCAAGGTTTGCCTAAATATCGGGTTTAAGCCAGTTATTGCACAGGTTTTAACCCTGAATGTAGGTCGGGTTTTAACCCGACAATGTCGGACTTGTCGGACTAATACCCAAAGCATTCGCTACGCTCACGGGGCACGCTGAGTCCGATCTACAGTCCGATCTACAAGTCAGTCTTCTGCTAGTCTTCTAAAATACGATACTCGGCGGAACGCGCATGGGCATCCAGACCTTCGCCTCGGGCCAGCACAGCCGCCACTTTACCCATTTCACTGGCCCCTGCCGGGGAGAACATAAGTAAAGAAGAACGCTTCTGGAAATCATACACACCAAGAGGCGAAGAGAAACGTGCCGTGCCAGACGTAGGCAACACATGGTTAGGACCAGCACAATAATCGCCCAACACTTCAGCCGTATGACGTCCCATAAAAATGGCTCCAGCATGACGAATCTTCGGCAATAAAGCTTCTGGGTCAGCAACCGATAGTTCCAGATGTTCCGGCGCGATACGATTAGCTATGGCAATGGCTTGATCCATATTAGCTACCTTGACCAAAGCACCCCGATTCTGCAAAGAAGTCTGAGCAATTTCATCGCGTTCCAAGCTCGGCAACAAGCGCTTTAGACTAGCTTCCACCTGATCCAGATAGTCGGCATCATCACACAGTAAGATAGATTGCGCCTGCTCATCGTGCTCAGCCTGAGAAAACAGATCCATAGCCACCCAATCAGGATTAGTCTGACCGTCACATAGAATTAAAATCTCTGATGGACCAGCAATCATATCAATACCACAGGCCCCAAATACTGCCCGCTTAGCCGTCGCAACATAAATATTGCCAGGGCCAACAATCTTATCTACCTTGGGCACTAACTGCGTGCCATAGGCCATAGCAGCAATCGCTTGCGCACCGCCAATAGCAAACACCCGATCCACACCAGCCACTGCTGCCGCTGCCAACACCAGAGGATTAACCTGCCCATTAGGCATAGGCACAGCCATCACTACCTCTTCTACCCCAGCTACCTTCGCAGGAATGGCATTCATCAATACCGAAGATGGGTAACTTGCCTTACCGCCTGGCACATAAATACCCACTCGATCCATAGGCGTAACCTGCTGTCCCAACAAGGTGCCATCAGCTTCCATATAGCGCCAGGAATCCTGTTTTTGCTTGGTATGGTAAGTGCGAATACGTTCGGCGGCAACCAATAAGGCATCACGTTGCTCAGAGCCAAGGTCGCTTAGCGCTGCCTGCAGCTTTTCTGTTGACACTTCAAGATTAGCCACACTTTTGAAGTTAGCCCGATCAAGTTGCTTGGTAAGTTGCAATAAGGCCGTATCACCCTGTTGCTTTACACGTTCAATAATGTCATTGACCGTTTGCTGCACCCGCGGGTCAGACACACTTTCCCAAGCCAGCAATTTATCCATACGGGAATTAAAATCGATACTGGAGGCATCCAAGCGATTAACTTGCAATGGCATCATTTAAGCCCTCTGATTGGCCATGACAGCCTCGGCTAATAAGGCAACAATCGGGTTAATACGGGCATGCTTGAGTTTCATTGCCGCCTCTCCTACTACCAAACGACTACTGATATCGGCAATTTTTTCTAATGGTTCCAAACCATTGGCGTGCAAAGTATTACCAGTATCGACGATATCGACAATTTGATCAGCCAAACCCAAAATGGGTGCCAGTTCCATAGCCCCATACAACTTAATAATATCCACCTGCTGGCCCTGCTGTGAATAATACTGCTTGGTCAGGTTCACAAATTTAGACGCCACCCGCAAACGCCGGCCCGCCGGGTTGGCACCCACAGGGGCACAAGTCATCAAGCGACACTTGGCAATCTGTAAATCCAAAGGCTCATATAATCCAGCCCCGCCATGCTCCATAAGTACATCTTTACCGGCCACACCCATATCAGCTGCACCATAGGCAACATAGGTAGGCACATCCGTAGCGCGAATAACCAGCAAACGAACATGCGGCTGATTGGTTTCAAATACCAGCTTACGGCTGGTATAAATATCCTCAGTGGGCTCAATTCCTGCCGCCGCAAACAGCGGCAAAGTCTCTTTCAAAATACGACCCTTGGACAGGGCAATGGTCAAACGATCAGGCATGGCCTCTATAAATTCCTATACAACTCGTTTAATGATGGCACCCAAGGCACCCATTTTTTCTTCGATACAATCATAGCCGCGATCAATATGGTAAATACGGTCAATCACTGTTTCACCATCAGCAACCAATGCCGCAATCACCAAACTCGCTGAGGCTCTCAAATCGGTAGCCATCACCGGAGCCGCCTGCAGACGATCAATACCTTCATGCATCACAGTGTTGCCTTCTATGCTCACCTTGGCTCCCATACGTGCCATTTCGTTAATATGCATAAAACGGTTTTCAAAAATGGTTTCTGTAATACGTCCACTGCCTTCTGCCACAGCATTTAAAGCGGAAAACTGAGCCTGCATATCCGTTGGAAAAGCTGGATAAGGTGCGGTTTTTATGGTCACCGCCTTAGGCCGCTGGCCAGCCATATCCAACTTAATCCAGTCTCTGCCAGTTTCGATATGTGCTCCGGCTTCTTCCAGTTTTACCAATACGGCTTCTAGAATATCAGGCCGCGTATCCTTAACGGTAATGCTGCCACCAGTAGCAGCAGCGGCCACCAGATAGGTGCCTGTTTCGATGCGATCCGGCAGCACACTGAAGCTACATCCCTGTAAACGCTCAACACCCACTACACGAATGGTATCAGTGCCATGACCAGTAATTTGTGCGCCCATGGCAATCAAGCACTCAGCCAAGTCAACCACTTCGGGTTCTTTAGCGGCATTATCAATAATGGTTTCACCTTCTGCCAAAGCTGCCGCCATAAGGATATTTTCGGTACCTGTCACTGTGACTGTGTCAAAAAAGATATGCGCACCATGCAGACGCTCAGCCACCGCATGAATATAACCATCTTCCACCAGCACTTTGGCACCCATAGCCTCAAGGCCACGAATATGCAAATCAACCGGACGGCTACCAATAGCACAACCACCAGGTAACGACACCCGAGCCTCACCATAGCGCGCAACCAGCGGACCAAGCACCAGAATAGAAGCGCGCATGGTCTTTACCAGCTCATAAGGTGCTACATAGCTATTGATGCTACATGGGTCGATTTCGAGGCTCAATTTATCACCTACCAACATGGAAACCCCCATGCGCCCGAGCAACTCGATCATGGTAGTGACATCATGCAGATGAGGTAGATTCTTGATGGTAACAGGCTCACTGGCCAACAAGGTTGATGCCAAAATGGGCAAGGCCGAGTTTTTGGCACCGGCAATACGCACACTGCCAGACAGCTGCTTACCACCGATGATACTTAATTTATCCATGACATTCCTGTTATAAGGCTGACTCAAGTCCCAATTATCGGCTCAAGCGTTGATTTTTTCCCATTGTTGTGGGGTATAGGCCTTGATGGTCAAAGCGTGAATTGTGCCATCGGCAATATGCTGGCTCAAACATCCATATACTAGCTGTTGTTTCTTTACCGGCGTGAGCCCTGCAAATATATCGCCCACGACAGTGACAGCAAAATTACAACCTTCTCCACTAGGATATACCAGCGTACCATCCAGTTGCGTTTCAATTTCTTGCTTTACCTGTGCTACGTCCATAAATTCGCTCTTTATTAATTGCCCCATGGGTGCATGGGTGATGTGATACCAGCTCACCTAACCAGGATTATGGTTCAGATTGCCATAACGCCCGCCAAAAAAAGAGGAATTGTAGCAAATTAATGCTATTTTCGACTAGTCAAACCAACATCTACGGCACGACTTTTTAGTGTTAGTAGGCTTTAGCGTTCCAATTGGCAATAACGACATCCATATTATTGTCATTGCTCCTCATGGCTGTGGCAAATTGATTACGAAATGCCAGCCCCAAATTGACACCATCCAGAACCACATTGGTCACTTTCCAGTTTCCGCTTTTGGCCGACATGGTATAGTGAATGTCATAAACGCTGCTACCTGCGTAGACTTTTACCCACACCTTTTCACGCCCTGTACGGCCATCTGCACCAGGATTTTTCTGCACACGATAGGAATCTATGGCAAAGGTCACCACGGCATTGGTATAAGCCTGCACCAGAGAGTCGCGAAAAACACCCACAAAGGTCTCAAATTGCTCAGGCTGGGCACGACGATAATATTTGGCCATAACCCCTTTGGCAATAGTGCGAAAATCCACTACCGGCGCCAGCACACCATCAATAGCAGGGCTTATCTCTGACACAGTCTGCTGGTTGGATACAGCCAACACCGACAACATGGCATCTGTGGTTTCGCCTACTACCTTACTGGCGTCTTGCCATTCATCAGCATGGGCCATTAGGCTCGTACCTTGCAGCCCAAGATACACCACCATCAACCACCAACGCCATACACCCAGATTAACCATTATGCTAGCCTCCACCCAAATTCAATAAAACCTGTCCAACCAGTTCCTCGATCACCAAAGCTGATTGCGTGTCTTCAATAATAGCACCATCGTTCAGGGTTTCTTCATCCGCACCGATACTCAAGCCTATATATTTCTCCCCCAGCAGACCTGCGGTCAGAATACTGGCACTGGTATCAAGGGATAAATAATCCACCTGACTATCAATCGCCATATCTACCTTTGCCATCAGGGTCTGCTGGTCGATACTCACTGCTGTCACCTCACCTATGGTGACGCCTGACAAGGTCACTCGAGCTCTGGGCGACAAACCGGCAGCATTGTCAAACAAGGCCGACACCTGATACTGGCTCGCGCTACTACCAAGATGACTGCCACTCACTTGCAGAGCCAGGGCCAGTAAAGCCGCCACCCCGACAACCACCAAACCGCCAACACTCACCTCCAGCCATTTTTTCGCCATTACAGGCCTCCAAACATCAATGCTGTCAAAATAAAATCAAAACCCAATATCAGTAAAGAAGAGTACACCACAGTGCGAGTGGTTGCTGCACTGATACCTTGCGATGTAGGTATACAATGATAACCCTGATAAAGTGCGGTCCAAGTAACCAATATGGCAAACACAACAGCTTTTATCAAACCATTGACTATATCATCAATAAAGCTAACAGCAGCCTGCATATTGCCCCAATAAGCACCACTATGCACACCCAACCATTCCACCGCCACCAGATGGCCACCGTAAACGCCCACCAAATTAAAGATGATTACCAATATTGGCAAAGCCAGCACTCCGGCAATAAACCGCGGCGCAACAATGCGATGCAATGGATCAACACCAAACATCTCCAGACTGGCCAACTGCTCAGTAGCCTTCATTAAACCCAGTTCTGCTGTTAATGCTGAACCCGCGCGACCAGCAAATAGCAAAGCCGCCACCACCGGTGCTAACTCACGCACCAGAGTCAAGGCCACCATCTGGCCGACTGCCTGCTCAGAACCATAATCCACCAGCAAGGTATAGCCCTGCAGAGCCAGTACCATACCAATAAATGCTGCCGATACCAGCATAATAATTAACGACTGCACACCTACCACATACAATTGTTGTAGCAGGCGCTGCAAGCCTTGACGACCAGGCAACACCAGTAGTGACTGCAGGAGCATAAACAGGGCTCCTCCCAAACCGGCCAAACGGCACAAAACCCATTGCCCAATAAGCTGCAATTGCTTGCATAACATGCTATTTCAACTCCTGATGATCGGTCATAACACTGGTCTGAATATGCGACCTGGCTGTCGCCGTACGCATTTCAGTTATCAATTCCGGTGCTGGATAATGGAACGGCACTGCGCCATCAGCCTGACCATGCATAAACTGGTACACCATCGGGTCTGTGCTCTTTAATAAAGCCTCTGGGGAGCCTTGAGCCAACACACCTGCGCCGCCCAGCAGGATCACCTCATCAGCAATAGCACAGGCCTCCACTATGTCATGAGAGATCAGCACACTGGTCATTTGCAGGCTATCATTCAGAGCGCGGATCAAGCGTTGTAAAACGGCCAGAGCAATGGGATCCTGACCCGCGAAAGGCTCATCATAGAGCACCAGTTCCGGCTCCATGGCAATCGCTCTTGCCAAGGCCACGCGCCGCGCCATACCACCTGACAGCTCAGCTGGCATCAGATACCTTGCACCACGCAAACCAACCGCTTCAAGCCTTAACAAAACCTTGTCATGCAACTCATCTGCAGTCATGCTGCCATGTTCGCGCAAAGGAAAAGCCACATTTTCAAAGACATTCAAATCAGTAAATAAAGCACCGCTTTGAAATAGCACTCCCATGCGCGCACGCAATTGTGTTAACTGCTCGCGATTCAGGCTATGCAATACCTGGTCAAATACCTTTACCTGACCCTGTTGTGGTATCAACTGACCACCAATCAAACGCAGCAGTGTCGTTTTACCACAACCACTTGGCCCCATTACAGCCGTGACACAACCACGCTTAATACCAATATTGAGACCACTAAAAATAGACCGCGTTCCACGCGCAAAGTGTAAGTTACTCACCTCCACCACATTGGTCTTGGACATCTGCTTATCCCACTCTCCAAATAGACTGCTGCAAGACCAAACTGGTCTTGAAAACATGTCGCAAGTTTAGCACTAATAGTGACTCCTGTGGTATTCTTGCGCCTATCCTGAATATTAATTTAACTTTCAATATGCTGCTCCCTGCATTTGCTGTTCTAGCAGGCCTGATTCTGCTTATTTGGAGTGCCGATCGATTTGTCGATGGCGCCTCCGCCACCGCCTACCACCTTGGCATGTCACCAATGTTAATTGGCCTTACCATTATCGCTTTTGGCACTTCTGCGCCAGAAATTTTGGTATCCGCCATGGCTTCCTTTAACCAGGCACCAGGCTTGGCTATTGGTAATGCTCTGGGCTCCAATATTGCCAATATTGCTCTGGTATTGGGCGCTACAGCCCTGATTGCGCCCTTACCTATCCGTGGCTCACTGGTGCGGACAGAATTGCCCATTCTAACAGTCGCTGCTATTACTGCTGGTATCTTACTATTGGATCGACACTTGGGCGTTATGGATGGTTTGATCTTGCTCGCTGGACTGGTCGTATCTTTATTCCTGTTTAAACGTTATCAGGATCACCATAAAAACCGGCCAACCCAAAATATACCTGATATGACTTTGGGTCAAAGTATTATCTGGCTACTCATTGGTCTGGTAATATTGGCGTCCGGATCACGTATTTTAGTATGGGGGGCGACGGATATTGCCATTGGTCTGGGAGTAAGTGATCTGGTCATAGGCCTGACTATCGTCGCTTTTGGTACCAGTTTACCTGAACTGGCCGCATCTATCGCCAGTGCCCGTAAAGGCCAACACGCCATGGCTATTGGTAATATTATTGGCTCTAATATCTTTAATTTGCTAGCCGTTATGGCTCTGCCAGGGCTTATTTATCCCGCCAGCATCACTGCTGGCGCCCTATGGCGTGATTATGGTCTGATGCTGGCACTAACGCTAATACTGTTTGGCATCGGCTTCCACGCCAGAAAAGGCGGCACCATTAACCGCTTGGTAGGACTGGTGCTGCTTTTGGTATATATTGCCTATATGCTGTTACTCTATTACCAGGCCCAAGGGTAAGCGAACTATTACTGTCCTGGGAAGTCAAACAGTTATGCCAAGTAAAGCCTAATTAAGGTATATAAAATGCTAACCCAAGTTAATCTAAAATGGCTATTAATAAACCTTTTGGCGGTATCGCTGCTAGTAGCTGGTTTATGGCTATGGCAACGACAGTTTGACAACACGCCGGCTCATGACACCCGAGGCTACACACCCGATTATTTTTTGCTGCAGGCTACCAGCATACAATATGATAAGGCTGGGCAACTAAGCAGTAAAATAAGTGGCCAACGCTTTGCCCATATTGTGGAATTTGCTACTACTGATATTGAAGCCCCGCGTTTCCAATTCTTCCAACCCAATACCGCGGCCTGGTTCGGGCGCGCTGACAGCGGCACGGTAATCGATTCCGGGGCTCAGATCAATCTTGATGGAAAAGTTTTTATTACTAATGGCCCAGCACCACAAAACCCTTTGAGCTTAATCACAGAAAGCCTTAGAATCTTACCCCAACAGAAGATGCTGATGGGACACCAAAAAACCACCATCCAAGGCCAACAAAGCCAATTGCAGAGCAATGGCCTGAAGTTACAAATGGACACGCAAATTCTAAACTTGTTGAGCCAGGTCCGTGGCCAACTGCAACCAGAGAACTAGCTTTATGTGGAAGAACCTATTATCACCTAATTTACTGCTGGCCAGCCTACTCACCTTTTCTGGTGTAGCAAGTGCTTTGGATAGTGACCGCAAGCAACCCGTGAGTCTAGAGGCTGACTCAGCGGTTATGGACGAAGCCAAGGGCCACCATATTTATTCTGGCAATGTGGTTGTGACTCAGGGTTCCATGATTATTCAGGCTGACAGCATTGAAATATTCATGGATGCCAATAACAATATCGACCGCTTTCTTGCTAAAGGCAATAGCACAACACAAGCACATTTAAAGCAAACAGCTGAAAGTGACAAGAGCGTACTTGAGGCCTGGGCTGATGATTTGGTCTACAATGTAACCAAGGATGTTATTATCCTGACCGGCCAAGCTGCATTGCATCAGCATGGCAACCAGTTTAGTGGTGATAAAATCCACTACTCTGTAGCTGATGAGCAGGTGCAGGCCACTGCCAAGCCAAACACCAAACAACGTGTAAAAATGATATTTAACCCGGGCAGCTAAATTCATGTCTCACCTTGAAGCACGCAACCTGGCCAAAAGCTATAGCAAGCGAGCTATCGTAAAAGATGTCAATATTTCTGTAGAGTCGGGCCAGGTAGTTGGTTTACTTGGACCCAATGGGGCCGGTAAAACCACCTGTTTTTACATGATTGTTGGGCTGGTTAAAGCTGATAAAGGACGGGTGTTTATCGATGACAGGGATATCTCATCATTACCTATGCATGGCCGTGCTCAAGCAGGCATAGGCTACCTACCACAAGAAGCTTCAGTGTTTCGCAAGCTAAGTGTAGCTGACAATATTATGGCCATCCTGGAAACCCGACATGATCTGGATCGTCAGGCACGTGAAGCTAAATTGGCAAGTCTACTGAGTGAATTCAATATTGAACATATCTGTCACAGCCTTGGCATGAGTTTGTCAGGTGGTGAAAGGCGCCGCGTAGAAATAGCCAGAGCCTTGGCCAGCGACCCTCAATTTATTCTCTTGGATGAGCCTTTTGCCGGTGTTGACCCGATTTCTGTTGGCGATATTAAAAACATCATCAGCCATCTACGCGACAAGGGGATCGGGGTACTGATTACTGACCACAATGTTAGGGAAACATTAGATATCTGTGACTTAGCCTATATCGTCAGTGAAGGCTATATTCTGGCCGCTGGCTCCAGCCATGAGATTTTAGCCAATCAGCAGGTAAAAGATGTATACTTGGGCAACAATTTCAGTCTCTAACCACTATTGGTTTGTTAAGTTCTAAGCATGAAAGCTTCACTCCAGTTAAAAATGAATCAGCAGTTGGCAATGACCCCCCAACTGCAACAGGCTATTCGTTTACTACAACTCTCAACGCTGGATTTACAACAGGAAATCCAGCAAGCTCTAGACAATAATCCCATGCTGGAAGTAGAAGAAGATCTAGAGCCAACGAGTGAACCTGTAGCCAACCAAAGCGCAGCCAATAGCCTCAGTGATAACGACAATCAGGATACCCATAAAGAAAAGCAGACTGATCATCTTGAAGATGAAAGCAAAATTGATAGTGATTGGCACGAAGACATCCCAGTTGAATTAGCTACTGACAGTGCCTGGGATGATGTTTTTCAAAACGTTGCTGGTTCGGGCTCTATTGCCGCCGGTGATGATTTTGACTTTGATAGCATCAATGGTGATACACCCGACTTGCAGTCACATTTGCATTGGCAACTAAACCTGACACCCATGAGCGATCTGGATCGCTTTATCAGTACTAGCATTATTGACGCCATTGACGAACGTGGCTATTTAACCCAAAGTCATACAGAACTGTTAGAAGGTATTAATGGCAACCTCGCTGCCGTTGGCCTGGACACGCCAATTGAAATGGATGAACTAATGGCGGTCCTGCACCGTATTCAGCAGTTTGATCCGCTTGGTGTTGGTGCTCAGGATCTACGTGAGTGCCTGTTGATTCAACTACGCCAAATGCCCACAGATACAATTTTGCTGGATGGTGCCATCACCATTGTTGACCAATATCTGGATATTTTGGGGAATCACGATTACAACCTGTTGCGGCGTCGTTCTGGTTACAAAGAAACCCAACTACAAAGCATTATTGAACTGATTACCAGCTTGCAACCAGAGCCGGGCGCCAAGGTAAATAACAGCCATGCAGAATATGTGATTCCGGATGTTATGGTCAGCAAGGTTAACAATATCTGGCGAGTAGAACTCAATCCTGATGCCTCCCCCAAAATCCGTATCAACCAAAATTATGCTGCTCTGGGCAAGTCAGCCAACGCCAGTGATAGCCAGTTTATCAAGAATCACTTACAAGAGGCCAAATGGTTTCTCAAGAGTCTGGAAAGCCGTAATGATACCCTGCTAAAAGTTACAGGCCGTATATGTGAAGTGCAACAGGGCTTTTTGGAATACGGCGAAGAAGCTATGAAACCATTGGTTTTAGCGGAAATTGCCGAGCAGGTAGATATGCACGAGTCCACTATTTCCCGAGTGACCACACAAAAATATATTCATACGCCCAGAGGCATTTTTGAACTCAAGTATTTCTTTTCCAGCCATGTGGCTACCGCTAATGGTGGGGAAGCATCCAGCACAGCCATCAGAGCCTTGATCAAAAAACTGATTGCCGCAGAACTGCCACGCAAGCCCCTTAGCGATAGCAAACTAACTGGCCTGTTGGAAGAACAAGGCATTCAGGTAGCACGACGCACTGTTGCTAAGTATCGAGAAAGTATGAATATTCCCCCATCCAACGAACGCAAACGTCTAGCTTAAACTTTTACTCATGAATATTATCGACATCCTAACCCCAGAACACACCTTTAACGGCCTGGTGTGCAACAGTAAAAAACGTGCCTTGGAGGCCACCTCTGAATGGTTAGCCAACACCATTCCTGATTTTGATGCCACGGAACTTTTTACCGCTTTAATTACCCGCGAAAAGCTTGGCAGCACCGGCTTTGGTGATGGCATTGCCATGCCTCATTGTCGTCTGGCCAGCTGTCAGCAGGTAATTGGCGCCTTGGTAAAATTGGACAAGGGGGTAGACTTTGATGCTATTGACCGTCAGCCTGTGGATATCATGTTTGTGCTGCTGGTACCAAAAAATGCCACTAGCGAACACCTACAAGTGCTATCTACACTGGCAAGCCACTTTGGCCAAGAGGAATTTCGCACCCGTCTACGTGCTTGCAATAGCAACGCAGAGCTATTTGCTGCAGCCACCCGCGCACCCCACTAATCGCCATTGGACAGACATCACCTTTAGGCATTATGCTAACGGGCTATAAAGGCCAATACCCAGATTAACAAATCTGTGATTGGGAACGCATAACAGTAATTTATGGCTAACAAAATCAATAGATTGGAGATTATCGCGTCACCAGACTAGTCGCCATGACAAATTTTGTAGAGGTTTTCCAGACATCATGAACGATTGCATTGAAACCAATATTACGATCATCAACAAGCTCGGGTTACATGCACGTGCGGCGGCCAAGCTGGTAAATGTCGCCAACAAGCACGCCTGTGCAATAGAGATTGGCTTGCCCGAGCGTATGGTGAATGCAAAAAGTATTATGTCAGTCATGCTATTAGCTGCCAGTCAAGGCACTGAACTAAGGCTACGAACCCAAGGCGAAAATGCCCATCAAGCTCATGCGGATATATGCACTATTATCAATAATCGTTTTGATGAAGACGAATAACTAACGGATTTTCTTGTTAAAATTTCTCTTTAGCAACCCTCTTGAGGTTCCGATTCTGATTAAGCTCAGATAAAATGAATACTGTTTTATTAATTCTTAGGAAGAGTGAAGATGGAATCCAGGCTACAAGAGCTGAACGATGCCCTCGAAAGTGGCGCCTTTATTCAGGTGCGCCATATGCTCAACCATACCCTAAAACCCGCCCATACTGCGCATTTGCTGGAATCTTCCCCGCCTAGAGAAAGGGATATTCTGTGGAACCTTATCG
>JASMLZ010000019.1 GCA_030748435.1 Gammaproteobacteria bacterium
ATTTAAATTAGCGGCTTAGGTGTGCAGTTTTTGCTGGGTCATTACAGGCTATGACAGGCTTTTTTAATCGGCATTATCAATAGCCCCATTTGCTAAAGCAGCAAACAAGCCTCACTCTAACCAGTGGGGCTTTTTTCTTTGTGGGGTTTTTAGGTGGTGGCTGGTTAATCAAATCCACAAAGTCAACCAGCCACCATGCGGTGCTGAAAAGGATAAGCAGCCGCACGAATACTATAGTCTGTTTTTTGAGTGTTGCTTGCTAGAGCCAAAATGCTGGTGCTAATGAGGCGTAGTAGCCTTATCACCAAAATGGCAATGTAATGACAAGCGGGTTATTCGTTATAGAGAAAATCACAGTAAAAAGTTTATAGATGGAACCTAATATGAAACCATTTTTTATTTTTTGTAAATTAATTTTCCAATAATTCCATAACCTATTGATTTTATTGGCGCGCCCGGAGGGATTCGAACCCCCGACCAACAGGATCGGAACCTGCTACTCTATCCAGCTGAGCTACGGGCGCGTAAAGGAAGGCGTATGATACGGGGGATAGGGGGTAGATTCAAGCAGATGCCGGGCTGATTTGGATATAATTCCAAACCAATAGATATGCCTCCAATTCCAAAGCAGTGTGTTTTTTTGTTCATTTCCCTACTTTTTGTCGGCTATTAGCCTGTTTTGGCTGTTCAAGATCAGTTTATGCCCTTGGCAAATATTCACGTTTGCCTTAAATACCGCTATAATGCCTGCTGTTTTTTGCTGTCTTGCGACAGCCAAACCAACATTTTGAGAGGCATTGCACTTGAACCTACTAAAGCCTGTCGCCACTGCCGGCCTAACCGCTGGTCTTGTCGCCCTGAGTCTAACCGCCATTACGGCACAAGCTGACCACAATAGCGAACACTCTATTGCTGCCCGTATTGGCAAAGTAGGCAGTGTGTGCGTGGAAGGCGAAGAATGTAAAGCACCTGTTGCTGCGGCGTCGGCTGCACCGGCTGTTGCCAGTGGCCCACGCAGTGGTGCCGATGTTTATACCGCTGCCTGCTCTGCCTGTCACAGCACCGGAGCAGCTGGCGCGCCAAAGCTGGGTGATGCTGGTGCCTGGGCCCCGCGTATTGCCAAAGGCACTGATACCTTAATTACTAATGCTATTAATGGTATTAATGGCATGCCAGCACGCGGTTTGTGCATGGATTGCTCCGACGACGAAATCAAGGCTGCCGTAGAGCATATGGTAGCTGGTTCCAAGTAGCAAACTGCCAGTCAAGTATCAAAAAAAGGGCTTATATAGCCCTTTTTTAATGCGCTGACTTTAGCTAACCTGGCAGTCTGACTAAAACTTTTTGCCACCCGCCTTAACGCGGTTTTCTGGCTTGTGATCTGCTCGCCGCGCATTGTAGGCTAGCTTTTCTTCCAATGCTCCTGCCACATCCAGATCAAAGCCACCAGCATAATCACAAATGCGGATAATGGCATCGGCCAGTTCCACTTCTTCCATAGGACGGTTAGGCAGGTGGTCATCCATAATACCTTTGCGCGCACCTTCCATTGCTTCAGAAATCTCCGAGTGGATAAGGCATAGCATCTCGCCTTTATTGCGCTGCAGTTTTTCGCCATTACTGGGGTCATGCCACCAGCCACCTTTTAGGGCCGCACCATGGCAAGATTCGATAAGTAAATTCAGGGCATTTTGCATGTCGCTCATGACGTTTCCTCTGGGTTTAAATAGTGTCTGTTTGTGGGTCGGGTTTTAACCCGACAAGTTGGCCTAATCCCCACAGCACTCGCTACGCTACGGCGCGCGCTGAGTCCAACCTATGAACCAAATTAGAGTTCAGCCAACAAGCTTTTATTGCTCACCATTGTAGCCACAAAATGCCAATTTGGTAAGCCGCTTTTTGGCTTTACAAGGCGTCAAGTTGGCTTGAGCCGGTTGCTGCCACTACGGCAGAATGCAAATCTTAAACAGGATCAGATGATATTCATCTGAACCCTTTTTATTGAAACAATGTTATCCTAGCCGCATTGCATTACTGGCAGCTTATAAGATGGAAAATATTAAAGCCCACTTCACTTGTTTCTTTCTGGCATCCATTCTGGCTCTCTTCTCTAGTTCGGCTTGGTCAAATAATAAATCAATAAAACAAATTCAGTTCTCCCTAATTGCTCTTGGTCACCTGCAAGGGCAAATTACCGGCATTGAAGATAGCGCCACGAACACAGCTTTACAAAGCTATTTAAGCGCCAAAAAAATCCACCATAATGACCAGCTGCTTATCGCCGAACATCTGCTTAAGTCTGTCGAAAAGGCCAAATCAGACGTATTGATCGAAAATCTACAACACAATCTGCACATTACCAAGCAAACAAGACAAGAGCTAAGAGATCGCTTGGCGTCAAACCCACAAATCAGTATTAAAGATCTGGACACTTTCAAATACGGAAAGGTCATTTTTGTTACTGGCAAGACGATTAACATTGATGCCAATAAACGCTTTTCCAGCAATACTAAAGTCATCATCATAGATAGTCTGATCAATTCAAAAAGCCGCTACCGCAACGAATTTAACGTCCAATTTCAAGCAAATTCAGCATTATTTGTAATCAATGCTGCCTCTGCTTCCAAGCGCAATACAGAGGCCTTTAATTTTACCTACTCTAGCAAAGCCAACGCCTTCCATAGTAATTACAAACATAATCTGGGCGACCCCTGGCAAGTGGCCAAACAACACCGCGGCGAATTGTCCTTCAATCAGTCGACCTGCAATGTCACTCTACTGGAAAAATCACGTACCAAACTGACCTGTCGACAAGCAGACAGACTGATGATCGAACCCATTTTGCCACAAGGGCGCTTTACTGCATCCCTACCCAGCTACCAGTTGGTTGATCACTGGCAAAGCCACAAATCATTACCATGGGACATTAATATTCACGATTCCTATGTGGAACATATCGACCTTGGGTTATCGGCTGGCGTCAATCTAACCATCGTGGATACACAGAAATACTCCGGCGGCTGGGCCATGTGTTGTAAAGGGTCAGGCAGAATTAAGGGGTTGCGCGCAAACAAAACATACGCAAAAGAGAGCTGGAGCGTTGCCAGTGAACAGGGCAACTCAAGGTTAACCCTTATTAATTCCAGTATTGAAGGTATGTGGCCTACCGCCTGGGGGGACTATCGCTTTACTATTGTCGACTCAGATTTGGTAGATCCTGCAGCAGGTTCAAATGCCAGAATGATAATTCAGAATAGTCACTTTGATCTAATAAGCGCGCAGGATGGTGCGATTGTGCAAATCGTTAATTCTACTATTTTGGATGCCGATGTAAAAAGCAAAAAGATTACTGCTAGAGATCGCAGCAAGATTTATTTACAAAATATAAAAGGGCTGAAAGACAGCCACATTATTGAGGTTGGCAATGGCAAGGTTATTATAAAAGACTAAAACCGCCGCTATTAGAGGTCAGCAAACATCCCTTTAAGCCCTGCCAGAATTGCCTGGCCTTTTTCTACATTCTTGCTGGGGTCTTCGTCGCCCCGGCCTTCCCACTCAAGATCGTCAGCCGGTAGTTCATCAAGAAAGCGACTGTTGGTAGTCTCCAGCATTTCACCAAACTGCTTGCGCTTGCGCGCCAGAGTCATGGTCAGGGTTTGGCGAGCACGGGTAATGCCCACATAACAGAGGCGGCGCTCTTCTTCCACATTACCCTCATCAATGCTGTTGCGGTGGGGCAGCAGGTCTTCTTCCATGCCCATCATAAACACATGGGGATACTCCAGACCCTTGGCAGCGTGCAGGGTCATCAGTTGCACCCGGTCGCTATCGTCCTCTTCTTCCTGACGCTCCAAAATATCCAATAACACTAACCGGGCTACGGCATCACCCATGTCAGCATCCTGATTTTTTGCCACCGAGGCTTCCAAAGCAGTCTTAAGTGACTCTACCAGCAACTCCACATTGGCCATGCGTTTTTCTGCCATGGGCGGGCCACTGCTGGTCTGCAACAGCCAATCCTGATACTCCATCTCACGAATCATTTGCTGTACGGCAGCTATGGGATCGTCGCGTTCGGCCTGCTCCGCAAGTTCGCTAATCCAGTTGCCAAACTCTTGCACTCTGGTCAGGGCAGCCCCTGCCATGGACTGTTGCAAGCCTACTTCCTGACTGGCTGAAATCAGGCTTACGCCGCGCATCGTTGCGTAGTTCACCAGCTTTTCCAGAGTGGCTGCACCAATTTCCCGACGCGGGGTATTCACGATACGTAAAAAGGCATTATCATCAGCCGGGTTTAGCAATAACTTAAGATAAGCCATAATATCTTTCACTTCGGTACGACCAAAGAAAGACTGCCCGCCATTGATCTTGTAGGGTATCTTGTAAGTCTGCAACTTCATTTCCATCAGTCGGGACTGGTGGTTGCCTCGATACAAGATGGCAAAATCCTTAAATGCACCCTGATTTTGTAGCTGCGCCTGCAGAATTTCCGTAGCAATACGTTCGGCTTCTGCATCTTCATTACGGCAACTGATAACCCGAATGGGTTCACCATAGCCCTTGTCACTCCACAGAGCCTTGTCAAAGTCATGGGGATTATGGGCAATAAGTTCATTGGCAACTTTGAGTATGCGGCCAGTGGAACGGTAGTTCTGTTCCAGTTTAATCACTTTAAGGCTGGGGAAGTCAGCCTGCAAAATTGCCAGATTCTCTGGCCGTGCGCCGCGCCAAGCGTAGATAGACTGATCATCGTCACCTACCACAGTAAAATTGGCACGCACACCTACCAGTTGTTTAACCAGCAGATACTGGGAGCTGTTAGTGTCCTGATATTCGTCTACCAATAGGTACCGTACGCGGTTTTGCCACTTATCAAGGATATCCGGGCGCTCCCTAAACAAGCGTACCGGTTGCAAAATCAGGTCATCAAAGTCCACCCCGTTATACAGTTTTAGGGTTTTCTCATAGGCCTCATAAACTCTGGCCGCCAGCGCCTGCTCTGGGCCATCAGCACCAGCCTGAGCCTGGGCTGGTGAAATCAAGTCATTCTTCCAATTGGATATCAGGTGCTGAATAGGCTCACAGGCATCTTCGGCCGCCTCAAATTCTTTGTGGGTAAGATCTTTTAATAAAGCCAGCACATCCTGAGCATCAAAAATAGAAAAACCGGGCCGATACCCCAAGGCTTGATATTCACGCCGGATAATATTCAGGCCAAGATTGTGAAAGGTGGAAACAGTAAGCCCTCGTCCGGCCTTACCTTGCACCAGTTGGCCTACCCGTTCTTTCATTTCTCGGGCCGCTTTGTTGGTAAAGGTCAGAGCCAATATTTGATGCCCTTTAAGACCGCATTCATCAATCAGATAGGCAATTTTGCGGGTAATCACGCTGGTTTTGCCTGAGCCAGCACCTGCCAATACCAGCACAGCACCACTCACAGCTTCCATGGCTTCCTGTTGACGGGGGTTTAAACGGCTCACGCAGGTCTCTAGTAGATGAAAAAAGGGCCGCAGAGTATAAAAGATTCCCGGCTCCGATGCATGGCTTATTTTGGTCTTTGCCAGTACAGTGATTCAACCCCAAGGGAGCATGGCGAACACAGGGCCGCAATCTCATCTTATGAATGCCTACTGCAAGGGCTTGCCACAGGCCTGCGACCCTCGCTATCCTAACGATCAAACAAACTTAACTGCCGGTAGCCCAGCGCTTCTAGCAGCGCCTTGCGGTCTATATCCTGCAAGCCACTAAGGTCAGCAATAGTGCGGGCTACACGTAATACCTTGTGCACAACTCTGGGGGATAAGGCTAAACGTTTACTCGCTGCCAATAGTAGCTCTTGCTCCGGCTCAGCCAATAGGGCGACCTCAGCTAGTTTAGCCCCACTTAAGTCTCCGTTAAGCATACCTTGCCGCTGCCATTGGCGACTTTGTGCTGCCTTTACCATAGCGCGGGCTTGGTTACTGTCCATGCCTACTTCAGGTTGCAATATCGCTCTCGCGGAAGGTCGCTGCACACCTAGTTGTATATCTAAACGATCCAACAATGGGCCCGATAAACGTTGTTGGTAGTTGGCAACTTTAGTCGGACTACAGCGACAATCAACATCTGTGTCCCCATAATAACCACAAGGGCAGGGATTAGTGGCAGCCAGCAACAAGAACTTGGCAGGCAACTGCAATTGTTGCTGTGCTCTTACCACATGCACCCAGCCACTTTCCAACGGTTGGCGCAAGCTGTCTAGTACATGGCGGGGAAATTCCGCCAGCTCATCCAGAAACAACACACCACGATGAGCACGGCTGATTTCACCTGCTTTGGGTATGCGCCCTCCCCCCACCAAGGCAGCAGCAGAAGCCGTATGATGGGGTGCTCGCCAGGGCACTTGTCGCCATTGGCTGGCATCAAATTCACCCAAACTGGACTGGATGGCGCCCACTTCCATAGCATGGGTATCGTCCAGCAGAGGTAACAACGCATGTAAACGTTTGGCGAGCATAGTTTTACCTGTACCCGGGGGGCCTGCCAGCAGGGCAGCATGATAACCAGCGGCGGCGATCACTAGCCCACGCTTGGCTTGCTCCTGTCCCTGCACATCTTTTAAGTCCAGAGTTGGCGTCTGGGCAACTGCGTTATTGGTGTACTTATGCCAGTTGATTTTTGCAGGATAAAACAACCACTGACACAGCTCATTAAGATTATTTGGGGCCATCACGCGGGCCCCAGAAGGCATGGATGCTTCATCAGCATTAGGCAGGGCCACCACCAGCTTACGTTCTGCCTCCAAACAAGCCACTGCCGCGCTAAGCACCCCGGGGCACGGCTTTAGCTCAGAAGTAAGTGCTAACTCAGATAAAAATTCCAACCGGCAAACACTTTCCTCTGGAACCTGTTGGGAGGCCACCAGAATACCCATGGCAATAGCCAGATCAAAACGCCCCCCTTCTTTGGGCAAATCAGCGGGCGCCAGATTAATAGTGATGCGCTGCATGGGGTAGTCAAAACCGGCATTAATAATGGCGCTGCGCACCCGGTCTTTGCTTTCGCGTACTGCAGTTTCCGCCAAACCAACTATATGCACCGCCGGTAAACCACTACTAAGATGCACCTCAACACGCACCAGAGGAGCATCGATTCCCATATGGGCACGGCTGTGAATGATTGCTAATGACATGTTTTCATCCTTGATTATTGTGTCACTTACCATCAGTATAGTTAACCGAACCGATTATGGGCAATTTGGCCTGTATTAACTATCGAGTTAAAATAAGAAAAAATAATGACTAGCCGCCGCGTTAAACATGACCACTAATAAACACCTAGCACTTATCGATGACGATAGTGACATCCTCCAACTGCTAAGTCAGTATATGAGTCAGCAAGGCTATGAGGTGTCTGCTTTCTCTGATGGGGAGAGCTTTTTGGCAGCCGATATCAGCCAATTTTCTTTGGCTATCCTGGACCTTAGTCTGCCGGGTATAGATGGTCTCAGCGTCTGTCGCCAATTGCGCCAGAGCAGTGACTTGCCGGTGATTATGCTAACTGCTGCCAGTGATGATCTGGATCGTATTTTAGGTTTGGAGCTGGGTGCGGATGACTATATGGGCAAGCCCTTTAATCCCCGTGAGTTGCTGGCCAGAGTAAAAGCCCTGCTGCGCCGGGTTGAAACTCGGGCTTCTGCTGCCAATACAGAAATACAGTTATCAATCAACGGTCAAATGCGCACTGCCATGGTTAATGATCAGCTTCTGGCCTTGACCGGCGCCGAGTTTGATTTGCTCACTCTGCTGGCACAGCAACAGGGGCAGGTAGTCAGCAAGGATGATATCAGCAAGGCTTTGCACGGACGATCCAACTCACCATTTGAGCGCGCCATTGACACCTCGGTAAGCCGTTTGCGCGCCAAACTGGCCGAATATTATCCTGACCCCATTCAAAATGTACGTGGCAAAGGCTACGTACTGGTCATCCCATGTCAATAGCCACCCATCTGCGCGACCGTATATTGCCTAACAGTATGTTGGCGCGTATGTTTGTGGTGCTTTTAATAGGTATTCTAGTGGCCCAGTCACTAGGCACCTGGATATGGGTTGAGCAGCTTAAAGAAGGCGAGCGCAAGCGGCTGATCGAAGTGTCTGCCAATATGGGCTCACGTATTGGACAAACCATACAGTTTTTTACCAAATTGCCCAAACAGTATCAGCATATTGTGCTGGACCAACTAAGAGATATGGGTGGCACCCGCTATTTTGTGTCCGTCAACAAGGGCTATATCGCACTGCCCAATATCAATACTAATGAATTTTCAGAACTGGTAAGAGAGCAGTTACAAAGCAGTATCAGCGCCCAGATTGGTTCTGCACAGGACCTAGACATCCAATTTGTGCATTTTAATGACCTGAAAATTCTGTCTGGCGAGAACCGCATGGTGGATTTGCCGCCCAAATGGAAGCGCTTTGCCTTATTGGAACCTAGTGATGAAAGCCCTATTGTATTAGTACAACTACCCATTTCCGAAGACTGGCTATATTTAGCCACACCAGTACCATCAGGCAGGGTGCTGGTAGGTGTTAACTGGCTTACCAGTGATCGTTTAATCAGTATTGGGCTAGTATCATTTACTGTATTAATACTCACCCTGTTTCTGGTGCGCTGGGTGGTCCGCCCCCTGCGCTTGCTGGCCCGTCAGGCCGAACATATTGGCCGCGGCCGCAAACCCAAACGCCTGCGCGAACAGGGCACACGAGAAATGATTGCCACAGTGCGGGCTTTTAATACCATGAGCGAGCGCATCCAAAAATTTATCAATGATCGTGAACGTCTGTTTGCCGCCATTTCCCATGATCTGAAAACCCCTCTCACACGCGCCCGCCTGCGCGCCGAAATGCTGGAAGACGAAGCCACCAAAACCGCCCTTATAGGTGATCTGGAAAATCTTGACTCTATGGTTAAGGGTAGCCTGCAACTGGTGAAAGAAGGCATTGTGCATGAAAATCCCTTAACCGTAGATATCGGCCAAATGCTATTTGAGCTGGGAGAAAAGCAAAAGGTTTATGGCCTGCCGGTAAGCATTGACTTACAGCCTCAGCTGCATCTGGAAGGTCGGCCTATGGCGTTGGAACGCCTGTTTACCAATCTGATTGATAATGCCCTGCAATATGGCAACGCAGCCGACATCAGAGCCTGGCAAGACAAGCACTATCTGCATGTGGAAATCAGTGACCCGGGGCCAGGCCTGTCAGAAACCGACAAAAAGCGCG
Source organism: Gammaproteobacteria bacterium (assembly GCA_030748435.1). GTDB lineage: Bacteria > Pseudomonadota > Gammaproteobacteria > Pseudomonadales > Balneatricaceae > Njordibacter. The sequence continues at coordinate 9,258 of JASMLZ010000019.1, forward strand.
TCTTTGAGCCCTATTTTCGGATCGACCAAAAGCCCAGTAGCGATCACGCAGGCCTAGGTTTGTCTATCGCCCGCAGTATTGCTAACTTTCATGGCGGTGAACTTATCCTTGCCGACCGCCCCGGCGGAGGATTGGTCGTAGCAGTTCATTTCCCTTTGTAACACTTCGTAACATTAGCCCACATTGCGCCACACAAAACTCTCTAAACTGGCGTTACCGAATATACAATGTATAAAAGTTCGGCATATTAATAACAACGAGGACTTTCTCCATGAAATTCAAATTAAGTGTATTGGCAGCTGCCACAGCAATGGCTCTGAGCCCTGTCTCCCAAGCAAACGAAGTAGAAGTATTGCACTGGTGGACAAGTGGCGGGGAAGCAGCCAGTGTGCAGTTTCTGAAAGAAAAATTGAATAGTGAAGGCGTTAGCTGGAGTGATTTTGCTGTTGCTGGTGGTGGTGGTGAGAGTGCCATGACCGTACTTAAGTCACGTGCTATCTCTGGCAACCCACCCACTGCAGCTCAAATCAAAGGCCCATCCATTCAGGAATGGGGTGAGCTGGGCTTTTTGGCTGACATCAACGATGTTGCTACCGACGCTGGCTGGGATAACCTGCTGCCTGGTGTTGTTTCCGACGTTATGAAATACGACGGTAAGTATGTTGCTGCTCCTGTTAACGTGCACCGCGTAAACTGGTTGTGGGCTAACCCTGCAGTATTCAGCAAAGCTGGTGCTACTATCCCAACTACTTGGGATGACTTTATGGTACAAGCACAAAAACTGAAAGACGCAGGCTATGTCGCTTTGGCCCACGGTGGTCAAGCATGGCAAGACGCGACTGTTTTTGAAGCTGTAGTACTGGGTGTTGGTGGTGCTGACTACTACCAAAAAGCCTTTGTTGAAGGTGATATGGCTGCTTTGAACAGTGCTACTACTGTTGAAGTATTCGAGACTTTCGGCAAGCTGCGCCAATATATCGATGCCAACTCTCCAGGTCGTGACTGGAACGTGGCTACTTCCATGGTTATCAACGGCGAAGCCGGTATGCAAATCATGGGTGACTGGGCTAAAGGCGAATTTAAGGTTGCTGGCAAAAATGCCGGTACTGATTTCGTTTGTGTTGCCGCACCAGGTACTTCTGGTTCCTTCACCTTTAACGTAGACTCCTTTGCTTTCTTCAGTCAATCCGACGCTGGCAAAGCCGATGCCCAAAAAGCTATGGCCGACGCAATTCTTAGCGTTGAGTTCCAGGAAGTGTTCAACCTGAACAAGGGTTCTATCCCAGCTCGTTTAGGTATGGATCGCGCCGCCTTTGATTCCTGTGCACACGACTCTATGGATGCCTTTGTTGCCAGTTCACAAACTGGTGGTCTGGTGCCAAGTTTCGCCCACGGCATGGCTGTTTCTGAAGCTGTTTCCGGTGCCATTTATGACACTGCGACCAACTACTTCAACTCATCCGACAGTGCTGAGCAAGGTGCCAAGCAACTGATTGCTGCTATCGCTGCAGCTCAGTAAGCTCGACCCTTATATGCCGTGGTCAATAATGACCACGGCATTTTTATTTTTCGCCAAGAGCATCGTAATGTTTAAATATCTCGAAAACCAATTACCAAAACTGGTAATGGCCCCTACTGCTATTGCCATGTTTGTGTGCATGTATGGGTTTATTGCTTGGACTGTGGGGCTTTCCTTTACCAAAAGCCGCATGATGCCACAATGGGACTTTGTGGGTCTGGTGCAATATGAAAAGCTATTTGCCAACCCCCGTTGGATGGTGGCCCTGGATAACCTGTGGATTTTTACTTTTCTGTTTATTGTTATTTCTCTGTTTTTAGGCCTAATGCTGGCCATCTTCCTCGACCGTAACGTGCGTGCTGAAGGCGCATTGCGCACTATTTACCTGTATCCCATGGCGATTTCCTTTGTCGTTACAGGTACGGCCTGGAAATGGATTCTCAATCCCGGTTTGGGGATTGAAAAGTTGGTACGAGATCTGGGCTTTAGTGATTTTGAATTCCGCTGGTTAGTGGATCAGGATATGGCTATCTATACCATCGTTATCGCTGCTGTATGGCAGTCAAGTGGCTTCGTTATGGCGATGTTTTTGGCCGGTTTACGCGGTATTGATGACAGCCTGATCAAAGCTGCCCAAATAGATGGCGCTTCGACCATGCGAACCTATTGGCATATTATTTTACCCATGATGAAACCCGTATTCTTTGGCGCTATTGTAGTGCTATCCCATATTGCCATTAAGAGCTTTGATCTGGTGCAAGCTCTGACCGGTGGTGGTCCAGGCTATGCTTCTGATTTGCCCGCTAACTTTATGTATACCTTTGCCTTTAGCCGCGCGCAAATGGGCGTAGGTGCTGCCAGTGCCGTCATTATGTTATGTGGCGTATTGGCTATTCTGGTGCCTTATCTGTACTCAGAATTAAGGAGTGATAAGCAATGAGCACTATAAACCAGCGTTTGGGGCGCACCTTAATCTACACCTTGTTGATCGGCTTTGCTTTAATTTATCTGGCACCACTGTATGTCATGTTGGTGACCTCTTTAAAAGACATTGAAGAGATTCGCTCAGGCAATCTTATTGCCCTGCCGGAACATCTTAACTTCTCGGCCTGGAGCAAGGCCTGGAACAGCGCCTGTACAGGCAGCGAATGTGAGGGCCTGGCGCCTTATTTCTGGAATTCTGTGCGCATTGTTATACCAGCCGTAATGCTTTCTACCATTATTGGCGCCTGCAATGGTTATGTTTTGGCCCAGTGGCAGTTTAAGGGTAGCAATATGTTATTTGGTGCCTTGCTCTTTGGGTGCTTTATTCCTTTTCAGGTTATTCTGTTACCTATGGCAAAGCTATTGGCCTGGTTAGGTCTGGCCAACACCGTAGTGGGTCTCGTCGGGGTACACGTGGTCTATGGTATTACCTTTACCACCCTGTTTTTCCGTAACTACTATGTGGCTATTCCCAATGAGCTGGTACGTGCTGCACGCCTTGACGGGGCTGGCTTTTTCGCCATCTTCTGGCGTATTTTCCTACCCATGTCGACTCCTATATTTGTGGTTACCGTTATCTGGCAGTTCACCCAAATCTGGAATGATTTCCTGTTTGGCGTGGTTTATTCCGGACCAGGCACACAACCTATCACTGTCGCCCTCAACAATCTGGTTAATACCAGTGTCGGCGGTAAAGAATATAACGTAGACATGGCAGCAGCCATTATCGCTGCCTTACCCACCCTGCTAGTATATCTGGTAGCTGGTAAATATTTTGTGCGCGGCCTCACGGCAGGCGCAGTTAAAGGCTAACCCACACGACAAGAGACTTTTAAAATGGGTGCAATTACTATACAAGAACTCACCAAATCATACGGTGAAACCAATGTACTTAAAGGCATTGATCTGGCTATCGACGATGGTGAATTTTTAATCTTGGTAGGACCTTCCGGTTGCGGCAAGTCCACCCTGATGAACTGTATTGCCGGACTGGAAGATATTACCAGTGGCGAACTATTTATCGGTGACGATAATGTCACCTCGGTAAACCCCAAAGACCGGGATATAGCCATGGTCTTCCAGTCCTATGCTTTATACCCCACCATGACGGTGGAACGGAATATCCGTTTTGGTCTGGAAATGCGCAAATACCCCAAGGACGAAATCGAGTCCACAGTAAAGGATGTTGCCAAACTACTGCAAATCGAACATCTACTGGATCGTAAACCCAGCCAGTTATCTGGTGGTCAGCGTCAACGTGTCGCCATGGGCCGGGCTTTAGCCCGTTCACCACGGGTATTCCTGTTTGATGAGCCACTTTCCAATCTGGATGCCAAGTTGCGGGTTGAGATGCGCACGGAAATCAAAAAACTCCACAAGCGCCTAGGCACTACTATTGTTTATGTTACCCATGATCAGGTAGAAGCCATGACTCTGGCCGACCGCATCGCCGTGATGAAGGACGGTATAGTGCAGCAATTTGGCACGCCCTATGAAATCTATAATGATCCGGCTAATCGTTTTGTTGCCGACTTTATGGGCTCCCCAGCCATGAACTTTGTCGAGTGTATTGTGTTCGAAGGCAATCTGATAGTAGAAAGTGGCAACCAACGACACGAGGTAGTGATTCCAAATACACAGGCTGTTATAGACAGTGGTTTGGAAACCGTGATTCTCGGCTTACGTCCAGAAATGATCACCGAACCCAAACCGCATGCAGAATCAGGCTATATCACCCAGATGCAATTGGGTGTACAAGTGACTGAACCAACTGGGCCAGACACCTTGGCTTTTGGTGAGTGGAATGGTCAGGAAATTCAAGCTCGCCTGTCTCCAGAGGTGGGGGCACAAGCAGAAATTGACGGAGAAGTTCAGATTCAGGTGGACACTGGCAAAGCAGTATTATTTCATCCGCAAACAGGTGCCAGAATCTAATTTCACTGGCCATGCACCATCTTGGAGCTAGGCATATACGCCTTGGCACCAAGATGGTGCGCTTGCATTGGCAAAAGCCATTGTAAGCGGCTTTTTGATTGGCACAGTCCATGCAAGGGAGTTATTAGGTGCAGCGCATTTCACAGTGGCAATGCCACAGGCTGTGATACAATACAGAAAATAATTTCGAGTGCAAAAGGGGAACCAAATGAAACTGGTCAGTGCCATTATCAAGCCATTCAAGCTGGACGACGTGCGTGAAGCTCTATCTGAAGTCGGTGTGCAGGGTGTAACAGTTACCGAGGTCAAAGGTTTTGGCCGACAAAAGGGCCATACAGAGCTCTATCGTGGTGCTGAATATGTGGTCGATTTTTTACCCAAGGTGAAAATTGAAGCCGCCGTCGACGACGCTCTGGTAGATACAGTGATCGAAAGTATCAGCAACTCTGCCAACACAGGCAAGATCGGTGATGGTAAGATTTTTGTGGTCAACCTGGAGCAAGCCATTCGTATCCGTACTGGTGAAACCGGTTCAGAGGCTTTATAAAGCCGCATTTAGACCACCGCTTATATCGGCCTAACCCTAAGCAATTTCTATGCTTGCTTAGGGAAGGTCTGCAAAATTCACAAAACTGTTATTGCGAGCGCAGCCAAGCGGTCTCTTTGCTGCAACAATTTGTCACGTTATCAGGTTCCTCACAATGTATAGGGACTTCTCCAATGTTACCTATCATTAACGAATTGTTTGACTCTCCTCAGGGCTATGTCTTTTATTCTGGTGGTTTTTTCAGTATATTTGGGCAGTTTTATCTGTCGGTGCATTGACTGCAAAAATAAATAGCCTGCACATTCAACAACAGAGAGGGCTTTGCACGAGCCGGTATTTTGTTACGTAACAAGGCAAAAACGCACGCAAAGAGGGAGTTTATATATGATAAATGACCGATTGAGTCCGTTTTTAACGCCGTCACAGGACAAAATAACTATCGTGCAAAGGTCTCACAGTAACAACCTAACTAAAATAACCGCTATCCAGAACTTATGAAACAAACCGGATTTAGACTCGATTTTCTCGCCAGCCTGCTGATATGTGTACTAGTGCTTGCCGTTGCACTGTATATGGAATTCGCTATGGGTATGGATCCATGCATGCTGTGCATGAGTCAACGCTTTGCGTATATTGGCATTGCCTTTATTTCCCTGCTGGCGGTCCTGCACAACCCCATATTTGGCGGCCATAAGGCTTACGGTGCCATAATCACCCTGCTAGCCTTGGGTGGTGCAGCATTGGCGGTACGCCAGCTCTATTTGCAGGGTTTACCTGCCGATCAGGTGCCCGCCTGTGGTCCCAGCTTTGATTATATGCTGGAGGCTTTTCCTATTACTGAAGTGATCGTGGCCATGCTCAAGGGTTCCGGTTCCTGTGCTGAGGTGCAATGGACGTTTATGGGCATTTCCATCCCCGGTTGGAGTCTGGTGACCTATACCCTGCTGGGTATCAACGGCTTACGTCTGGTTATTACCCGCACCAAGATAGTGCTGGTCTAACCAGCACTATCAGACCTTTGCACGATAGTTATTTTGTCCTGTGACAAGGCAACATAACTATCGTAAAGCCCTCACTATATCACTGCCGCCACAAACTGTAAGCAGGCCAGTGCCATAAGGCCTGCCACAATATCATCCAGCATAATCCCCCAACCACCATGCACATGCTGGTCCAGCCAGCCGATGGGCCATGGCTTGAGAATATCAAACAACCGAAACAGGGCAAACCCGAATACTAACCAAACCCAGCCTGCTGGCACCCACAGCAGGGTAATCCACAGGCCCACAAATTCATCCCATACGATACCGCCATGGTCATGTACACCAATATCTTGCGCCGTTTTACCACATATATACACACCCGCCAGAGCGCTGGCCAGTAGCACTAGCAGGTAATAACTGTCAGGCAGATGCACCAGCAAAAGCAGGTACAAAATGCCAGCCGCCAAAGTACCAAAGGTACCCGGTGCTGTGGGCGCTGCACCACTGCCAAAACCAAAGGCCAAAAGATGTACCGGATTAGTCCAATTGGGCTTTAGTTGCATAAATCACTTCCCATTAGGTGGTTAAAAATGCTGCCATCCCAGACTTTCCGGCAGGCTTACGGGTTGCCCCTGCCGCGACAAACGCAGTCCCTTGGCAGACTCAATCGTGCCTACACGAGTAATAGGCAGGCTATACTGCCGAGAAAAATCTTGTACCTGTTGGCGCCAGATCTGTGGCAGGGTAAAGCATAGTTCAAAATCTTCGCCACCAGTCAAGGCCAGCATTTCTTGCTGACTGGCTGGCACCTTGTTACACAACTGTGGCGACAAGGGTAAATGCTCCAAGTTTAGACTCGCTCCGACTTGTGACTGTGCCAGTATATGACCAAGATCCTGCAACAAGCCATCAGAAATATCAATAGCAGCCGTGGCCTTGTCGCGCAACCATTGCCCCAGCGACAGCCTTGGGGTGGGATTAAAGAAGCGCTGCGCCAAGTAGCTGGTGTCAGTCACCGTGTGACGTAAACAGGCCAAACCTGCCGCCGCATCACCCATATAGCCCGATACATAAATGTCATCATCTACATGGGCACCACTGCGTTGCAGTGCCATACCCGTTGGCACCAAACCCATAACCTGCATACTAATAGCCAAGGGCCCACGCGTGGTGTCACCTCCGGCTAAAGCAATCTTATACTCTTGTGCCATCTGCACCAAGCCATCACTAAAGCCTTGCAGGAAAGCCTTATCGGCATCAGGTATGGTCAGGCAAAGGGTGAACCAGGCCGGTTTGGCACCCATAGCGGCAAGATCACTTAAGTTGGCAGCTAAACAGCGTTGTGCGATATGCTGCGGAGGCATAGCAGCCAAAAAATGCACATCGGCAACCAGCGTATCGGCACTCACTACCAGTTGTTGACCAGCCGGCACATCCAGCACCGCCGCATCGTCACCCGGGCCTAGCGCCATAGGCACAGATGCCTGCAATGGCGGGCGCTGAAAATAACACCGAATAAGATCAAATTCGCCAGTTGACGGCATACTTCAGGACTTGTGGGCAGCGACTTCAATCTGGCGATAGTGCGCCGCCAGCTTGTCGAGAATGCCGTTCACATATTTGTGACCGTCAGTAGCACCAAACACTTTGCCCAATTCAACACATTCATTGATGACCACTCGATAAGGCACGGCTACTGAGTCGCTCAATTCAAACGCACCCATACGCAATATATTACGTTCAATCGGATCCAGTTCGGTCAGTTCACGATCCAAATGCTCCGCCACCATAGCATCCAAAGCAGCGGTTTGCTGACTGACGCCACGCAGGATTTTTCCAAACAGGCGCTTATCGGCATGTTTAAAATCCTGA